>NZ_JAUBTV010000009.1:0-141267 GCF_036705145.1 Microcoleus sp. B5-D4
CTCAATTCCCGTAATTCTTGAACCTTCGGATGCGTATCGGGAACGCTACCATAAATCGGCAATTCTAGAGGATTAAAAAACCTAACTTCAGCACCGAAATCCTGAATAATTCTTGCAGATTCTTCTGCCAACAAGCGGCTGTAAGAACGCTCTCTTAAAGAGCCATACAAAAACAGGATGCGAGGAGGATGGTCAAAACGAGTCATGAGTAGCGTTAATTAGTTATAAGAATGGGGCTATTGAGAATAAGTTTGTTTTCCTGCTAACTCTTGCAGGAAAGCGGTTTGCGCCTCTCTCAATTCAACGTTGGGATTGGCATCCAGAATAGTGAGTATCGCATCGTCATAGGATGAACCTGCCTGAATCAAGTAGGAAGCCAGCATCGTTCCAGTGCGTCGTCTGCCAGTAGTACAGTGAATTGCAACCCCGTGCCCCAAATGATTCTGGCTATCCACAAAGGTTTGCAATTGCTGAATCTGTTCGTGGCTGGGTGCAGTACCGCCTTTCGTTGACAACCAAAGGTGAGGAATGTTTGCCTGCTCATACAAATCCAGATTGGAAGCATCGTCCATTACAGAGACGATCGCCCCAATACCTACTGATTGAAGCGTAGAGAGTTCCTCGGCTGTTGGCTTCCGCACCCCTGCCAGTTGACCTGGAATCACCCACCACAAATTCTCTGAAATTGGTTGCACTTGTTGTTCGTCCATTGCAGTCGCCTCACCCGACAGGGGTAGAATTTTTCTTGCAAATAAACATCACACTTTTCATTTATTTTCCTCACTTACTTGATATCGCGAAATCCGTTGGATATTATCCGATAAACCAAAACAGCTAGTTGCGCTCCTAAAATTGGTGCAACCCAATAAACCCACTGGTGCTGCCAAATTCCTCCTACAATTGCTGGGCCAAATGACCGCGCCGGATTCATACTCGCTCCGGTAATTGGCCCCATAAATGCAGCTTCTAACCCTACAGTTAACCCAATTGCTATCCCGGCAAAACCGATCGGAGCGCGCCTATCTAATCCTGAACCTAAAATAACAAACATCAGGATAAAAGTCAATACTGTTTCTAGAATTAAAGACTGTAACCAGTTACCATTCAGAGGAACAGTTGCACCGAGATTTGCCACTTTTCCTAAAGTAATTAGCAGCAGTGTGGAAGCTGCTATCGCGCCCGCACACTGCGCTAGAATATAAGGCAAAACACGTTTGCTTACAAAAAAGCCGCTAGCCCAGAAAGCTAATGTTACAGCAGGATTCAGGTGGGCGCTGCTAATATGACCAGTAGCATAAATCATCGCAGCTACAACGGCTCCAAAGACAAAACTGACGCCTAAATGAGTAATAGCACCCTGGCTAATTTTGTTAACCATCACCGCGCCCGTACCTGCAAAAACTAGAATAAATGTACCCAGAAATTCGGCAAGCGCTTCTCTGCTGCACTCCGGTGAAAACAAGCTTCTCACTGTTTTAGAAACTGACTTTAACATTGAGTAGATCCGTGAGAAATTTACCTCGGTTGTTATAGTTTAGTTACCAATCTAGATTAACAGCTAACAACCTACAACAGTTGACAGATGACCAGTGATACCTAAAAATTTGCCTGCTGTCGCAATAACTCGCCAATAGTCAAGTCAAGCTGAGCTTTTCCACCAAAAACTGTGCCCACCTTGCCATTGTAGAAGTGCTGATAAATTAGTTGATAGCCTTCTTTTGGTAAAGGAATATAACCCACCGAACTAACTAAGGCAGGAGCTTTCTTCATGTAGAATTCTACAAAGTTGCGTACTTCTACTTTATTTTGAGCAGAGTTGTAGTTGACATAGATAAATAGAGGTCGTGCAAGGGGGTTATATTGAGCTTTTTCTACAGTTTCGCGGGAGGGCAGCACTGCTCCTTTGCCTCTGTCAATACCTACAGCTTTCAATTGACTTTGGTTGTCTTCGTAATAGGAAAATCCAAAGTAACCCAAAGCATTTTCGTCTTTAATAACCCCTTGCACTAAAACTGTATCGTCTTCACTAGCTGTATAGTCGGTACGGCTGGCTTTCGCAGTACCTACTGTTGCCTCTGTGAAGTAGTCAAATGTACCGGAATCTTTGCCTGCCCCGTAGAGGGTTAGAGGTCGATTCGGCCAATTGGGTCGGATCTGATTCCAGCGGGTAATTTTTCCTTGGGCGGCGGGTTCCCAAATCTTTTTCAATTCCTCTACAGTAATGTCTTTTATCCAGTTATTTTTTGGATTGACTACTACTGTAAGCGCGTCAAATGCGATAGGTAATTCGTAGTAGCGGATGCCAGCTTTGTTGCAGGCTTCCATTTCCCCTGGGCTGATGGGTCGCGAGGCGTTGCTGATGTCAGTTTCGCCAGCACAAAACTTTTTAAATCCTCCACCTGTACCGGAGAATTCAACAGTAATTGATGTTTTTTTGGGATTCGTATTTTGATATTCTTTTGCCATCGCATCTGTAATTGGATACACGGTGCTGGAACCGTCAATTTTAATGCTTTGCGATTCTGGCGACTGGACTTGTCCGCAGGAGCTGAGGAGCCCGATCGCACCTATGGTCAAAGCAATTATACTTAGTGCGGAAACCTTGGGCTTTTCTGCTGGGTTCATTGACCTCACCCAATGTCATAACTAAGGGGTACACTGGAATCATATCAATAAAATTTGATATGTCAAGTATGAGGGAAGACAAACAGGCAATAAACATATTAAGAAATGTTGATGGGTTAATCTGCGTCGGAACAAGGGCGGGCCGGCAGGATTTGGCTGAAGCGGCGGTATTCGGCGAGGTACTGTTCGAGGGCGACAAACTGAGCTAAATTGAGGCTATAGTAAATCCAGCGGCTTTCTTGGCGGCTGCGGACTAAAGCTGCATCCTTCAAGGTTTTGAGGTGGAAAGACAGTTTAGGTTGAGGGACAGAAAGTCGATCGCACAATTCGCAAACGCACAACTCCTGTTCTCGCAGCAACTCCAAAATCTGAATCCGCAGGGGGTCAGAAAGAGCGTGAAAGCCCGAGGAGACAAGTTTTTCCGAAATTGGCGGCTGTGGGAGGCGATCGGGCGCAGCCGTAGAATTTTTAAGCATCAATTATTTTGAAAACATCCATACAAAACATTATAGTTTTTTAAGCTTCATCCCAGAAAATCCGTGCATTCAGCATCCACAGATCCTTCAGACTTGATTACTACTTCGGATTCTGTACCCGCGCCGGCACATCAGTGAGTCCGGCTTTTTGCATCAGCGAAATCACCCCTATAGATAAAATTCCTCCAATGATTGCCCCAATAACTACCAGGATGATAAAGACTTTTTGCAGAGTTTTTTTAGTAGCTGGGTGGTACTGTCTCGGCAATTCTTGGTCTTGCTCGTCAACTTCTTGCTCCAAGGGGTCTAGCGGATTGGATGGATTTGAGTTAAAAGTATTACTCCAGAGGAGTTATCAAATCCCCAATACGTTGACGAAAATATTAACGCAGCAAAACTGCTCGATGTGCTGTTTGCCGAGTTATCGTTTCCGCGGGTCGAGTTTAGGAAAACTACACACTCAGTAATGCTCACGGAGTGGTTGCTTGAAAATAACCCCGATAGCTTTGCTGAATTAGTCCAGTTTTTGCGAGGTATTCTTGATGCGGGTAAAGCAACCGTGTTT
Source organism: Microcoleus sp. B5-D4 (assembly GCF_036705145.1). Classification (NCBI taxonomy): domain Bacteria; kingdom Bacillati; phylum Cyanobacteriota; class Cyanophyceae; order Oscillatoriales; family Microcoleaceae; genus Microcoleus; species Microcoleus sp. B5-D4. The sequence continues at coordinate 3,667 of NZ_JAUBTV010000009.1, forward strand.
TGACGGGAGTGCTCACGCCACCAACACCCCAATTTTTGGGAAACTAAACCCAGACCAAAACCTCAACACCCTCGCCATGCCCAAAATCCATGAGTGCGATCGCTGTTTCCTCTACGCACGCAACCCACACCTCGTCTGTGCCGTGCATCCGACGGGTCTCAACGCGGACACTTGCCTCGACTTTCGAGAAAACCCCGACGTTGAACCGGATGAACTGTGGGAACCCGAAGGGGCAAGCTACTATGGTGGCGAACTTATCTTGCAACCTCGGCAGGGGTGGACACCAGAACAACAGTTAGAGCTGCTGGACACGCACCCCTTGTTTACCCGCCGATGTCCCCGGTGTGAAATGACTTATCCCCAATATGAAACGCCCGCGGTGCATTGGGATTGTTCGGCTTGTGGGTGGATCGATGATTCAGTTTGAGGCGATGGTCGCAACAGTGTACAGTAAGAATAGGAAACAACTGTACTATTCATTAACCCAAGAGCTATTGATTAAAAAAGGAGGTATAAAAATTGAAAAATAACTGGTCGGTTAGTCGCGCTCAAGTTCTAAATACTTGTGAACGACAATACTACTTCGACTATCTTGCACCTGCTAGAATTAACAGCCGAGATACTACGCTAAAGGAAATAGGCTTTTTAAAAAAGCTAACAAATATCCCCATGTGGCAGGGAAATATTTTCCATTCTGTAGTTGCTAACTCCCTCAAGCGTATTCAACGGAGAGACTCTTTGCTATCTAAGACATGGCTTAGGAGTTTAAAAAATAAGGTAGAGAAGGAATGGGCATTTTCTGAGAGTAGAAGGTTTCGCGAGACTCCTCAGTTAATTGACAAGGCTGGTGGATTAGCACTGTTTGAGCATGAATATGACCTGGAACTCTCAGGTAAAAACTCTCAGGTAATACTCCAGTTTATTGAAGCATTAGTTAACCGATTTACTATTTGGGTAGAACAAACCGATCTTATAAAAAAAGTTCAAAGTGCAAAACAAATCTGGATTGAACCTGATATCTACGGTTCTCACGCACCAGGTTTTGTAATTGATAATGTCCAAGTCATAGCTAAAGTAGATCTTGCCTTGGTTACTCCCGATAAAAGATTCACGATTTTCGATTGGAAAACAGGGAATTATTCATCAATACTATCAGGTAGAAATTCGCAAGCGGAATTCCAAATAAATGTGTACCAACTTTGGCCTCACTTGACTTTAGAGTATCCTTTGGAAAGTATTGAGGCTCACGTAGTTTATTTGGGAAGCGATGCGGTCAATCATAAGACATTTAAAATGGATCTAGAACAACGGGAATATACGCTTTCCTCGATCCGTCGTAGTATTGCTTACATTCAGCGCTTTAGCAATAATGATGATGGATTAAATTTTAGCTTAGAAGATTTTGATTTTGCTAACTCTGTTGGAATTTGTCAGCAATGCAAATTTAAAAAACTTTGCCAAAGAGTGCTTGAAGTATGAATAGAATAGAACCAACCCTACACATTGCAGCAACACTATATCCCTTACTTGGTCTTGAAAAGACACGTTATCGCTTTCGTTTATTGAAAGTGCTAGAGCAAGTACCACAAGATAATAAAAAATCTATCAGAATCCAGCGGTGGGCTGATAGATTATGGCGTGAAGAATTGCGCTGCCCAGTTTATCCTACGACACGTTTTGATGGAACTGGATTTTTAATTCCTGATGGAAGTAGCCCTCTTGTAGGCCATACTGTGGAAATCACAGATGTGCCTGATAAGGTTTATCATATTGAAGTGACAGATAAAACCTTTGAAGTAACTATTGAAGAAGCTGTTGGAAGTGAGAGAGAGCTGGTCTGTCGAATGTTGGAAAGACCTTTTACCGATAAATTTCTGGCTTTAGAAGATAAATTTTGGCGCTCTAATTGGAAATTATTTTTTTGTCAAGTTCCTGAGAACGAAGGAGTAGAAAGAGATATTGTCAATGCTTACCGCGGACTAAAATTTGGTATTGTTTTATTGCAAGATGGCGGGATTCACTTGGCTGCTGATATACGAACAAGATACGTTAGCAAAAAATCTCTACAGGAGTATACGGAGGAAGAAAAGCAGAATATCCTACACGAACACATGGATTTAAGCATTCGAGCTGACGAAAGGGCTTATTTTTTACGTGACAATAATGCTGTAAAAATTCCGTGTCGTTACACAGGAAATACAGAAAAAACTATCAATGAGTATACTTTTGATTTACCAGAAAAAACTATATACGAATACTATTGTTCCCGCTATCCAAATATCACAGTTCATCCCAAGGAAGCAGCAATTCTTGTACAAGATCGGGCAAAAGAAACATCTATAGCAGTACCTATTTCGCGTCTTTTTCCTATTTTTACAACAGAATATGAAGGAATTCGGCAATGCTCAATTCGTTCTCAGATGGCTCCAGACGAACGAGTAAATACTATCTCAACCTTCTTTAACGAACTGTCTGACGTGAAATATGAAGATATATCAGTTTCTATTCAGCAGTCTTACTTAAAGAAAGAAAGAAGCATTTTTATCCCTCCGCGCTTAGAATTTGGAAAGGGTGAAATTCATAAGCCGTTTCCTAAAGGTTCAGTTCATCCTAAGACAAATCAGCTCTTCGATAAGCTGATTATGCGTTGGGCATCAAGTAAGCTAACAACACTTTATAGGAATGGAGCATACCACAATGAGCCTATTCCTAACTTAATTCTGTTATATCCACACATAATTGAGAGGGACACTCGCGAAACTTTTGTGGGAGACTTACAGCATGAAATTAAACAACAGACAGGACAATCTCCTCGGATTGTCCTGCAACGCTCCTATCAAGTTGGGCGCTCCGAACGTAGGGGAAGCTCGTTGCTTCGTATGTTGGCAGAGGTACGATCGACGAGCAATTCTAAATCTTTAGCAATTATTGTTCTATGGGATAAGTTCTTAGAAACCGTACATGGTGAATTGAAGGAAGCCCTCAGCCCCGTTCTGTCCCAATGCGTGACTGAAAAAGTAGTTTGCAACATTGCAAGGAAACACAATTCTCAACTGGCTGCGAGTCAGTTACAGAATCTAGCTCTAGCGGTATCAACTGAAGCTGGTATCCAACCCTGGGTTATAGCAGATCCGTTACATCACGATTTGCACATTGGTATCGATTTGCTGTTTGGCAAAGTTGGATATCATTTTCTCTACGGAACAGGTGGAAGGCTAATCCAGCAACACTTCGGGAACTCTACCGTAAGAGGGCGAATGCACGAAGCTATCAAGAAGCCAGAGTTACGCAAGCGTCTTGAGGAAACTATTCGGTCTATCGTTCAATATGGTCATCAAATTAAAAGCATTATTATTCATCGGGATGGTCGGTGGTGGCCTAGTGAAAGATTAGCGCTCCAAGAAACAGTAGCACGTCTGAAAAAGGAGGGTATTCTACCAGAAGATTTTCGCTGTGCCGTCGTAGAAATTCGTAAGAGTCACTTACCTGTACGCTTGTTTACTGTGGTAGAGGAAAATAGCCGAGAATTTCTGCAAAATACGCTGTTTGGGACTTACTTGATTTTAGATTCACAAAGAATTATCCTAACCACTACGGGTAGACCTGGAACATGGGATAGTTCACGCGGTAAAACAGCCAGCAATTTACTCTTGGAAGTGGTGGAAACCAGTGGTAATTTTAACCTCCAAGATATTGCAGAAGATGCGTATTATCTTACACACCTAAATTGGAACGCGCCAAATATCGAGATTGCACTTCCAGTAACCATCCGGTGGACGGATCAAGCTCTGCGCGAAACGTTCCGCCCGCAAATTGAGGAGGAAGATGAAGAAGAGTTACAAGAAATTGAATCTGATGATTTAGATGATACAATCCTTAATAAGGAGGAAGCGAACTTATGAGCAAATTAGGGTTCGTATCTGGACATCTCGATCGCGAGCAGCAACTGCTCCGCGAACTGAACTCAGCTCTACTGGCGCTAGAGGCTGAAGCTTTGGGTAAAACTGCGGACTTAGGTTTTTCAGAGGAAGATGTATTGAGTAGCCGACAGATCCTTCACAATTTTGTCAGTCGTTTGGAAGCAGCACTAGGAGAAAGTAAAGCTACCCCGACAGATATTCAGGTGCTTGTCTATCGGATCAAGAAGCACAAGAAGCCTCTGGAAGACTGGCAACAGGATCTCAAAAAACTTGCTAACAGATTACAAACTTCCGAACAAATAAGAGATGCAGATATGCCAATTTTAGAAGACATTCTCTCACTTTTAGATAGCGAGTTTGTTGAAGGTATCCAGCGCCTTTATTTCCGATAAACTATGGCAAATTTGGAGTATCTCAAAGCCAAGACGGCTGAATACGCAGTCGTCTTGTGTCGCATTGATAAAGAGCTCCAGGCTCTTGGAAGCAAAAAAGTAGAACATCAATGGTTAATAAATTATCTCCAACAGAAGCTAAAAACTACACAAACTCTTCACAAAGACCTTCAGTCTATTGTAAAAATTGGTTCTTCTAGACTGCTTGCTAGAGCACTTCCGATTGTTCATGACATTGAATACTCTATATTGCTCTTTAACTACTATTATCTACCCACGCTTCAGAAGGAAAATCAAGCTGATTTAGCTTTAAGAAAACTTCTTCTCTTGAGTGCAAAGCGATGCGGTTTTTTTTGGCTCAAGGATATTGCTGTAAATCTGAATGGACAACTTGCTACTCTTCCCAATCCACCGCAGGCTCCATTAATTTTTGCACCACCAAAACTGGCAGTTTCACTGTTGGAAATGCCTGGACTTTATCATGAGCTAGGACATGATGTTTTCCAGAAATTTCACGAAATTGCTGAGAATCTCGGTACCTCAATTTACTTATATTTCAATGAGTTGCGCCAGAAGTCCGGACCAATAAATCCAGAGCGAAAAATTGAACGTAATCAACAATTAGACAAAGCTGTGGAATATTGGGATACAAAGAGATTGAATGAAATTTTCTGTGACATTTTCGGCACTTTCGCTTGTGGATCCGCTCACTACATCTCATGTGTCGATATGGGGCTTCGGTCTGGTCATGACCCATTCGATGTTGATTTTGGGGACGAACATCCACCTTTGTCAGTACGAGTATATGCTTGCTATAAAACACTGACTCTTAACCAACAAAACGAACAGAGTGTAATTACAATACGTCGCGCCTGGGAGAACTACAAAAAAGCTTATCCCCAAGAATATGGTTTCAACTTGATCTGTTCAGAGGTTTTATTAGATCGTATAGTAAAAGTAGCTATTGATAATATTCAGAATTTTATACCAAATTCCCATCGTTATGAAGTTTCGTTACCAGACAACGGTCAAATTCATGAAATTCCGCTAGATGTCTCGCTAGAAGATCTTCTCAATCGGGCAGCTCATATTCTCCTGACTTGTCCAGAGTGCTACGAAGCTTGGGAAGCTAAAGCATTTAAAATATTGGGATTTTGTGATTAACATAGCTGTAGTTAAAGGCAGTTTTCTAAAAGAGAACTTTTTGATGATTTCTACTTATATTTCTCGTAAAACTTAGTGTACAAGTGAATAGAGGTAAAGCCAAAATACAGACTGTTCGAGGACGCAATGTAAAGAAATGCGTACCCCATCGCTACTCCCAGTCAGGCGAGCGAAATAGCGAAGTTGTCGCAAAGGGCAAGGTAGCACTTCAAATTCTTACCCGATAAGGGTTTGAAGTGCTTGCTATTTCATTCGAGAAGTCGCCAATTGCGATCGATAACCGGTTATCAGATATGGTAGGGTACAGGCAATTGCCCGACACAATTGCGTGAGAAGTTGGTGGTAGGGTGCGAGCGCTCCCTATAGTTTTTCGACCTTCTTTCGAGGAAAGACGCGAGCGCTCACAAATGCCATCTAGTTCTGGGGAAATAGTGCGATTGCTACTCCTGAAAGCGAGCGCTTTGAGGCAAAACTCAGAGAGGTTGGTGCTTGGTGATGTTTTTACTGGACTTCAGCTTCCTGCCAACCTTTAATGGCCGCGACAATAAAAGCACCTGCTGGGTTATCAATGGCTTTTTCAAAGGCGGCCAGACCCCCTTCCTTGCCAGCACAGAAGTTGTGTGGCAGTTGCTTCTCAAGTTTCCTCACCAACGGCCGTCAGCCCAAGAGTCACACACTAAAAAACCCAGGGGGGGGTGGTTGAATGCGATAATTGGGGTTTTAGGAGGGTCAGGGTGTGGCGAGCGCTCTGCGCCGTTTCCCTTTACTAGGGAAGCTTCCCTAACGATCTGCACCATCTTTCCTAGAAACTGTTTTGTGTTGTGGAAGGGTAGCAGGAGGCTCGTCGGGAGCACCTTTTTTCTGTCGTTGTGGCTTAGGTGGTTCTTGTTGAGGATCGGACATGGATAATTTCCAAATAGAAAATGAACAAAGCGAACATACAAATATTAGCTTAATATATAGCTACACCGAGTATCGACTTAAACTTACTAATGATAGTATTAATGCACTCAATACAAAATTGAGTTCTATTTTGGCTTTTAGTGCCACCTCAATCATTTTTTCGATCAACCTACCTAACCAAGCATTTATAGCTAGTCCAGGTCATCAGTATATCTGCTATTGCTGCTTGTGGCTAAAGATTGTAGTATGCGTTTTCCTAGCTCTAACAATATATCTAAGCGTTCTTGGATTTCGACCTAGAGCTGCGGGAGGCATGACCCCACCCGACCTGTTGATGAAAGAAAACTACTACGATTCTGATGAGGACTGCCGATTAATTATTACTAAAACCTGGATAGAAGCTTTAAAGGAGCTTGAGATGTTGCGAGATCAAAAAGCTAAGGTGGCAGATCAGGCAATCCATACGTTATGTGTTGCCGCCTTTTGTGCAACAGGTAGTGTTATCTTAGCTTCTGTACTTTCAATGTTATAAGCTGGAGCTTTTCAATGTCTGACGCACAGAATCAGCAATCTAACTCCAACGAAGACAAGACATCCCATAGACAAAAGTCAGGTGAGCGAAGTCTGAAGAAACCAGCCCCCGAAGACCCTCCGGCCACTCCTTATAACCAAAGGACAAACTCCATGAATTTCGGGCAGGGTAAATCTGATGGAGAAGTAGAATTCTGATTCCAGAGGCGATCGCTTCGAGTGGATGTTGTGGTGGATGTTGTGGTGGAATAGAGGAACCCTCCCTAGAAGTTGAAGCGTGACAAATGACTGACCCGCCCATTGAATGAACAACTGGATTTGTTAGATACCGACTATGCCGACATCCTCGCCAGCAGCATCTATCCCGCGTTAGAACTACAACTGCTCAGGCTGGGGATTGACCCGGCCGGGGCCCGCACCACAAGCAATTTCCTCGCCCTGGTGCGCCAAAAACCTGAGACTTCCGAACAAGGGGCTACTTTAACCGAAGCATGGTTCGTAGCTTGCGAGTATAAGCCCCCCGTTGAAGATCTTTGCTTATTGGCAGAATTTCTGTGGGAGAATCAAGGCAGCGTTGAAGTTGATTAGCTGCTGATAATTTTGAATTGAATTTACTTAACAGAGCGAGCGCCATATTTTGGAAAGATGAGCTTTTACCGCTATGCCTAAACCCAAGAGGTATCCCGACAATTGGCGAGAAATTGCGCTCTCCGTGAAAGAAAACGCGGGGTGGCATTGTGCTAAGTGCCATCAACAATGCCTTCGACCCGGTAAACCAAGTGGCTTAACCAAATCTGAACGATGCGCCTTAACTTTGACGGTGCATCATCGCAATCGGATACCGGAGGACAACCGCCTAGAAAACTTAATCGCCCTTTGTACGGCGTGTCACCTTTCCTATCACAACCGGGGGCAGTCCAACGTATCGCCGGGGCAATTATCCCTATTCCCTGATGATGCGATGGATTGGGATCTCATAGCTTCTTCTCTGGAATCGGCACGCGGCAATTGATTTGATCCGAATCCACTACCATTAGTTTGATAAGCTCAAAAGCGGTCGTGCAATCTCCTAAGACTCGGTGGTTTCCATTGAGGGGAACATACCGATAATCTTTGTGATAATAGCTTCTGTTTCCAGCCCATTGCGCTACCCATTCCATTAAACAATCAGAGCGCTTTGTAAACTTAAAAATCAGCAAAGTGTAAAGCCGACAACAGTAATTTAAAATCTTGATATCGAAAGCATAATTGTAAATTAATACTCGTTTATCTTTAGCCTTAGCCCTTTGCGTGGGACTTATTACCGAATCTCTCGAACGGCGGTTTGACGAAGCTTTCGGCATTAATCTCCGCGAAGGGGGGCGAAACGAATTGCTCAGCCATCGATTGCAAGTTCCGCTCGCTCCGGAGGAACCGTCCGCAGAACCAACAGCACAGACAGCCCCGCTGATTGCACCGAGGGTGAATTGGAACCCCGGCGATCGAGTAAAAGTTTCAGTCCAGTATCCCGGAGCTCAAGAATATATAAACGAGCGGGCCACCGTAGTTAAAGTGTGGCCCGATCGGGTGTGTCGGATTGCTCTCGATCGCGAGATTTCAGCCATTGGAGGTAAACCTACAAAACAATTCAACCTTGACGGGCGTTACTTAGTCTCAGAGTCCGAGGTCGAGCCATAAACTCCATCTGAGCCTTTAGCCCTCTCGAAACTTTCCTTTGAACAGTCAACAGCAGGAGTGACAAAAGCAGAGCCAATACAGACGCTGACGCCAGAACAGTCATTGGTGCCGATCGCCCCATCGGAGTTAGCGCCGGAACCTCCGTCGCCAACCGAAACAGTAGACGCTTAATCCCATCAGCTTAATTTGCTAGCAGATTTTGAGCCACCTTCAAATTCCGAAAACAGATTCGCGCCTGATTCTGAAAATTGGGCTTAACGGAGGAAGCATAAGCATAGACCCGGCTACCCAAGGCGAGTGCATCGCCTTCATCCGAAAGGCTTTTGCCAGCGCCTTTCGACGAACAGCGATCGACATTCAGAATGTGCTAGCCGATGTTTGCCAGCGCGGGTACGCCGATCGCGCTGCAATCTGGAACGAACTTACACCATCTGAACAACCGTCTACCGTGCGCGGATGACCACAAAATCCGCAAATTCACCCCGAAAAAATTGAGTTAATCCTATGAAAACATTTGTCGAATTCCTGTAGACTTATCTGTGAGCGACTCGCACCTAGATCGAAGCCACCACCCAAAAAATAGCTAATTTTTGTGTCCCCTAAAGTCAGGCATTTGCATTATAAAATCAGACGGAAAGCAGTATAAAATCACGCTCGACTAGAGGCATTTGCAGGGGCTGCACTCTACCTATTTTTATCCAAAAATATCCGGCCAACGGCTGCAATTTCCTGCCAAATTACTGCTTTTTTGTGCCGAGAGTGCATTGGTCTATTGAGGTCGGTTAGGGCTGTTTAGTTTTGGTGGCAAGCAATGTTTTTGCGATCGCCAACCTGACTTTTACGTGCAGAAACAAAAACAATGCACCCTCATGAATGCGGAATCCCAACCGCAAGGTCAGGTTTAATACTTTTTTAAGCCTTAATGAGAAATGTAGCTATTTGTACTATAAGTTAACTGAATATTCTATCGACTCACTTACTCATGCTTGTGTTCTGTGGAAGTCCAAACTGCCAATATCCAACTTTCGATTCTTGGCTATTTTTGTGACTGATGGAGCTATGGTCGATGTTGGATTTGCTGGGATCAACCCGACCTACAAACAAGAGCGTGGGTCTCTCATGGCGAGTTAAGTCCAAGCTCGATGCTAGCTGTCAGACGAACGTAAATCACACCGAGCATCGACATCTTTACTGCTGCGAGATAAAAAACAGGAGGGCAAGGCGCGAAAGCTCTTGCCCTCCGCCGTCAATGCCGAACTGCACCAACTGGCTTGCGTCGTGATCGGCGACGCTCCATCGTAAAGGCGGCAGCTCTGTACACCAACTGGTTCGCTCCTGGCTTCAATATCTACTCACGCGCGAGTGTACAGCGAGCGTCAAAGTCCAAACTGCCCATTAAACTTTCTCGCCTTGGCTTCCCAGAGTGTGCGTGAGCTAACTTCAACTCCCAACAATTCCTCTGGCACTCTTGCAAAAACCATAAAAACCATAAATTGCTCATTTTTACCCCCCTATAACGTCTATTTGACATGGCTTGCTATGCGACTGGCGCACTAATTACGAGGATTGAGGAGGATTCAAGAGATGTCGGAGTACAGAAAATTACGCCAAAAGCAACAATTCTTTACAAAAATTGATAAGCATTTATACTGATTGTGAGGCTAAAAGTAGGAAATAGGAGGTGTAATGAGTAATAAATGTGCTGTTTTCTCCTCTTTTTTCCTCCTTTTTTAGCCCTCTAAAATCCGCATCCAGGTCAAATACGGTTTTTACAAAGTAAAATAGCTCTGAATAAAAGGGTGGGTGGGTGGCAATAAGCTTCCCCACTCCTAGAATCAATGAGGAGTGGGGAAGCCGCCCTTAACAGGCAATTTTTGACATTCTTAGTTGCTCAAGCGACTTAATCCAAATCATCGATGTCGTCGTCAGCAACATCCACTTCTTGGTACACACTTTGCGAGCTGGAAGCAACTGGGCTGCTCTGACGGGCGAGCCGTTGATTGCGAATGCCCCGATGCTTGGCGCGGCGATCGCGGATTGCATCCATATCGGTCAATCCGTATAGGATGCGACTAGCACGCATCAACTCTTTTAAAGGTGTCTCGCTGTAGTCAGCGCGAAATTGGGCATTATGTGTCTCCCAATCAAATTCGCCACCGTTAAAGCGAGCAACGCTTGCCAGTTCCCGACCTGATTCTTCTCTCAAAACTTCTAGTACCATTAGGCGAAGTTTATCGTTGTAACTAATACACTTGTCTAGCGCTTTTGTGTGAGTTTTTTGCGCTTTAGCGATATGGGTTGCATTAGTCTTGTAAGCTTTTTCAGTAACTGTCATTTTTCAGATTCCCTGAATTTAATTTTGTTCATTTACACAGCAGCAATAGCTGCCTCTTTGAGTTATTTAAAAAGTTTGAATAGTTTTTAATAACAGCAATAGTTGTATTAATAACTCATTGTTTTTAGAATAGTTTAAGATTTTAACCAACTGATTATTCTAGTTAAAGTTAGTTAACCTACGCTAATAATATGAGAAAAATAAAAACTCTGTTCAGCCTTTTTTAGGCAGAGCAGAGTTTTACATATTCGACAAAAGCACTGGTGAAGGAAAGCTATAAAATTGAGTGACGGCAAAAGATTATTCTAAGTCTTCGTCTTCATCTTCTTCGTCCTCATCTTCTTCGTCCTCGGTATCGAAGTCTTCTTCGCTGTCCTCATCCAAGTCTTCTTCGGATTCATCTGTTTCCTCATCTTCATCAGCATCAAGTTCATCTTCTAAGTCATCCACATCATCATCATCTTCATCATCGGATTCATCCTGCTTGTTATAGCTATTGCGTTTAGCAAGCGATTCTTGATTGAATTTGACAAGACCTTTAATTGCTTCTTGCGGGTCAAGCTCGAAAACATCGTATAGTTTTGCCATCACAAGCGCAATGACTTCCATATCGTGGCGCAGTGCATCGGGTTGACCAAATAGAGCTGGAAACACTTCGTTATTCCAACGCTGCCAGTTCATCGTTTTGCCGCGTTTTTTTAACTGTGCAGCAATATCCAAACCTAGTTTTTCCTTGGTAGCGTGACCTACCTTAGTTTGGAGGCGTTTTTCGCGCAGTTGAATTTTGACTCCAAACTTTTTCAGAATGGTAGTTCGCACGCGGTCTAGAAGTGCGTCTGCTTGCTCTTCTACAGTGAGTGTCGAACGGCGACTGACGGGCGATTGGGTAGCTGTCGCTGGGCTCTTTGACTTAGCAGCATTATTGCTTTTGCCATTCAAAGTCACCGCTCCATTGGATGGGCGAGAGTTATGGTTTTTAGCTGTTGTTGTAGCCATGAAATTTGATTTAATTAAACTACTTCACGGCTAACAGCGCCGTTAGGCGCTCTCAAATTTCATCAAATTTATAATTATTTTTAGGGGATTAACAATTATTTATAAACTTGTTAGTTTGAAATAAATTTATGTAATAATTCGGTGTGTTTTTTTGAGAGCAGCCGAAATACATAATTATGTATATTGAGGAAATTCGGTAAATAATTCCTAAGAATTAAGAGGAGGTTTGGCTGCTGTAGAACTATTGGCTGATGGCAACGCTCGACCGTAGCATATCAATGAGAAGAGTACCTTTGAATATTTCTTACCGTTGAATTTATGCGTACCATCAATGACTGGCTCGCTTTGGCCCAAAGAGGCATTAAGATTGTCGGGCTGGAGTATTACACGCCTGACCGAATCAGAGTTTTAGCACAGTTTCACAATTGGGGGCAGGAGCTGCATTTGCCTGTTTTCTTTTGGAACTCTGGGTACAGTTGCTTGCAGGAAATTGTGAGTCGGGACGGTCAGTGTATCTTGCAAAATACTGACTTGCACCCAGATTCTGACGTGCTTGAGTTTCTATTAGAGAGTAAGAGAGAGGGAATTTACATTCTTGAGGGAGTGCTAGATTTTGACGAATCCGGTCAGGTGAGTTCGCGTCTGGGGTTTCAACTGGCAAATGCTTACTATCACTCATCTTGGTCTGCGGTTCCTCAGTTTTGGGTGATGCTGGAAAACTACATACAACTGCCGGTGAACTTGCAGCCGCTGATTCCCGTACTGACGACTCCATTACCGTCCCGAGTTGCAGCGCAAAAGGTGGTGGAGTTGTTTTGCGATCGCAATCCTTGGCTTGGCGACAAAGGCGACGAGGTGTTGCAAACTGCTTTGGTTCGAGCTTGCCAGGGGTTGCCCCAAGGTGAGATCGAGTTGATTTTGGAGCGATCGCTAGCTTTTGCTTCGAGTGTGGAGGAACTAGCGCGGTTGGTGCTCGACCACAAGGTTAACAAGCTGCGGGGGCGAGGCCTAGAATTTATTGCCGAGGCAGATGTGCCGGATGCAGGTGGTTTAGACTTGCTAGACGAGTCGCTGTCAAAGGTGGCTTCTCTGTTGAGTCCAGAAGCAGAGAAATACGGACTCAAATTTCCCAAGGGTATGATTCTCTGGGGGCCGCCGGGTACGGGCAAAAGTCTGAGTGCTAAACTTGCGGCTAAGAAGATGGGAGTACCGCTGTTGGCGGCTGATTGGGGTTCGATTGTCGGTTCTTCCAGACCAGATTTAGCTTTGCGCGAATTGCTGGAACTGACTCAGGCTTTAAGTCCTACAATTCTCTATTGGGATGATTTTGATAAAGGTTTTGCAGGGTGGGATTCCAATGCAGATGGCGGAGTTTCTAGGCGCTTATCGGGGAAGCTTTTAACGTGGATGCAAGAGCATCAATACCCAATTTATATCGTGGCGACAGTTAACCGTTTGGGGATGTTACCGCCGGAATTAATTCGTCGCTTTGATGATATTTTCTTTGTGGATTTGCCTCACGAAGGGGCGATGTATGAAATTTTTAATCTTCATCTCAAAAAATATTTTCCTGATTTCCGCAATGCTTGTATTTCGCCTTGGACGGATGATGAGTGGCGGATTTTATTGAGGGATTACAGGCTTTGTACGCCAGCAGAAATAGGCAATGCCGTGAGAAAATGTGCTGAGGAGATATATTATCGCGATCGGGTACAAGGGAAACAGCCGGATGAATTGAAGGTGACTTTGAACGACCTCAGGCAACAGCGTTACCAGTTTACGCCGTCGATGCTGCGGGATGAGGAGCAGATTCTAGCGATTCGCAATCAAGCCACTTATGCTAGATCGGCTAGTGGAGAGGATCGATCACGATTTTCAATTCCGTTACAGGAATTGTTTGGTTAGTGGCTTTCTTGCGATAATCGCAAAGAGTGTAAATTTTCCTGAAGCAACATTGGATCAGTTGTAACTTTGTCTTTTGACGGCGTTGCTACATACAGGTATGAATTCAAGATTCCGGAAGGGCTATAAACGAAGTATAGTGAGTTTTGTAACTTCCGAGAAAAGGTGATTCATACCGTGAATCAGCAACGCCATGTAGGAGCTTTTGTTTTAGGTTTTAAAGAACTTGGACGGGCTAGCCAACTGTTCTACTCTCGGTTTGAGATGATGCCGTAAACCAATCTAAGGCTTTGGGTACGATTACCTCGGGAACAGTATGAGAGCCGTTAAACGGATGGTATAGCACTTCATACCCTGTCTGCTGCTGGAGCATCCGTTTTTCTTGCAGCCAGCCAATCACCAGTCGGGAATTTCTTCAGTCGCGTCGGATGGGGCTTGTGACAGTTGCTCTCTTGGTAACGGCACACCGAGCAATTCATCCTCTACACCGGGAAATGTATCCCGGGGTGGTTCGGGTGGCGGCCGGGAAATAAATAAGTCTGGCCGGCGTGGGAACGCCAAGATATTAGGAGACTTCGCAAATCTTCAATCACTGGAATCGTCCTGGTTTGAAGTTTTCTTTTAGTGTTGGCGAAAGCGTTCGTTAATTGTAGAACGGACAGCGCCAGAGTTTGTGTAGATATCCTTGACCATTAGGGAACAAGCTTCGGCAATACGACAGGCGGTGTAGAGACAAACTCCAAACAAGGTGCGATCGCGGTCGCTCTGCAAACCTTCTGAGAGAGTTGTTTGGCTAGTTGCAGGTTTCCCTGCTGCAGTTGCTCGTTGATTCATAGTTGGGCTTGGCTCTCGCTGCTTGTCTGAGGCGGGGCAGCTTTGGTTAGGGCTTGTTCTAAGGCTGCTATTCTTTCCTCATATTGAAGCTTCATCGTTGCTAATTCGGGGCTGGCAATTTTTGCTTCTGTTTCATCGCTGTTTGTGCTTGGCGTTTCTAGTTTGATTACTTCTGAATCCTCTACAGGGGCGGTGACGGATTCCACGAGTTGAACGATCGCCCGATCCAGTTTGATTTCGGTGTGGCTGATGTCTTGGCGGAGTTTGTCTTGGTATTCGAGAACGAAGGTAGTATTGAGCTGTTGAGCTAAGGTTATTTTCATCCGCCTCTGGTAGTCGATTTCCCGCAGCAGTTTGTCAAATGCTTGGGAAGAGAGGGCAATTGCTTTTTTATTCTGTTTTGTGCTCTGGGAAAATGCCAGCGTAAGGTATCTTGCAAATACCCCATCGAGGTTGTATCGGCAAAGCCTCAGTCTGCTTTTTAGCAGACTGAAACTCCAGCAGGCAGCAAACGCTTTGCTCGTTTCAACATCGCCTGATACTCCTCAAAGCGGACACTACTACTACCGTGTCGAATCACCCGCCATACCAGAGACACCGCCCGTCCTCGATATTGCACCGAAAGCCGAATCAGGCAGTACTCCTCCCACAGCATCGATGTATCTTCAATCAGGGTAATCGCTGATACGCCTTATTGCTTCAACGCCGTTTGAACCAGTTCACTGTAGAGCCGTTGGGCATGAATGCGAGGGTTGTGCAACCAGCGCCTGAAGCGCCGTTAATGACTCTGAGCAAACCGATCGCGAGTTCGCGCATAGATTGTCCATTCGGTTAAATTAATGTATTCGCTGTAGACTAAGCCAATCACCATCCAAATGAGTGTTTGTAGATGCCGATGGTCTGCCCAGGGCATAGATTGACCAAACAAAGTCTGTAGTTGATGATAGAGTTAGGAGGTTCTCATTGGTTTTTGTGGTTGTGTGGTAACTTTCACAATAAACCGGAAATGCCCTTCGACTATGGGTTGAACCTCCTTTCCCTTGGAGTTTTGTCAGTCAACCAGGCATCAACGACTGTGTATAAGTTTCACCCGTGGGCATCGCCATTTTCCTTCTTCTGCACGTTGATACCGGACTCGATGTTTCTGGCTGAATTTATGGATCTGGTTTTCGGTCTTCCTCTTTTGCCCAGATGGTATCCGATAAACCCAACAGCATGAAAAATATGTCTGTGCCAACTATTCAGCAACGTCTTGATAAATTACTCCTTGCTTTACAAGACTCTCGCTTACTTAACAATCGCGGGATTGGGAACGAAATTGGCTTTTATATATTTGATTATGACCCCGAACACGAGCCATTAGTGCAGCAGCACGTTGCTCGTTTAAAGCTGCAACTAACAAATTCTCTCAATAATCTGAAAGTAGAGGAGATTAACCTCTACCATGCCATTCTAGAAATTTTGCAAGGACGGCGAGTTTTGCAGAAAGCATTTGATTTGGAAGCAACTAAAGGTAGCGCATTTCTGAATAAAACTATTTCTCCTTTGGTGCGTCCTGCCCAGGTTGTTGACCATATCCATAAAAAAATGAGTGGTCAGGAGCAACTTGTGTTTTTGACAGGGGTGGGCGCAAGTTGGCCTTTGCTGCGCTCTCACACTATCCTCAACAACTTACACGCAGCTCTCGATCGCACCCCACTGGTGATGTTTTTCCCCGGTTCCTACGATGGTCAAGAACTTCGCCTATTCAACACTTTTAAAGACGATAACTACTACCGAGCTTTCCCACTTATTCCCCGGCAGGAGCGTTGATTATGAATATGAATATCTCTGAATTATTTCTTAAAGACATTCACCGTAATATCAATGGTGTGATTAAAGTTGGTCAACTTGACAGCGATAACATTCGCCAAGAACTTGAAGAATATGTCATCACTCACGAACTAGATAAACACTTTCGCAGTTTCTACGATCGCTATACTACTGCTCTAGATACCCCAACTGACAAAATGGGGGTTTGGATTTCTGGGTTCTTTGGTTCCGGTAAATCTCACTTCCTGAAAATTTTATCTTATTTGCTGGATAATCGCTCACTGGGGAACTGCCACGCTTTAGATTACTTCGATCAAGAGCGAGTTCCAGATCCAATGTTACGTGCTAGTATCACTAAAGCGACACGTAATTCTACAGATGTAATTTTATTTAATATTGATTCTAAAGCCGATGCTAATAGTAAAAATGATAAAGAAAGTATTATAAAAGTTTTTAAGAAAGTTTTTGACGAGCATTTAGGTTACTTTGGTACAGTTCCAGCAATTGCCGAATTTGAACGTCAATTAGACCAACAAGGGAAATACGCAGCTTTCCAAGACGAATTTCAACAAGTTTCTGGACTGGAATGGAAAGAAAATCGGGATGCTTGGGGATTTCACCAAGATGAAATTTCTACGGCTCTACAAACAGTTAGCGGAATGAGTGCGGAAGCTGCTTCTCGTTTGCTTGACTTTAACGAACAAAATTATAGCTTAAGTAGTGAAAAGTTTGCTCGTCTTGTTAAACAATACCTTGATAAAAAAGGCAATCAGCATCGCTTACTATTCATGGTGGATGAAGTGGGACAATATGTAGGAGATGACAGCAACCTGATGCTAAATTTGCAAACGGTTGTTGAGGATTTAGGAATTTCTTGTCAGGGACGAGCTTGGGTTGTTGTTACTTCCCAAGAAGCAATGGATGAAATTACAAAAAATCGCATAAAAGGGCAGGACTTTTCTAAAATTATTGGTCGATTTAGCCGACCTTTAAGTTTGTCTTCAGCTAATACAGATGAAGTTATTAAACTGCGTTTGTTGAATAAGAAAGAGGCGGCTATTCGAGGTCTAGAAGCTCTTTACCATCAAAAAGTTGCTATCTTAAAAAATCAAATTACTTTTACAGCGGATTGTGCTGAATTACCGGGATATCGTAATGCAGAAGAATTTGTTGCTGGCTATCCTTTTATTCCTTATCAATTCAATTTACTGCAAAAAGTTTTTACGGCTATTCGGATGATGGGGGCGGCGGGTAAACATTTAGCATCGGGAGAACGTTCTTTATTAGATGCTTTTCAACTAGCTTCCAAAGCAGTAGCAGGTCAAGGGTTAGGTGGATTAGTTCCTTTCAATACATTCTACTTAGCTGTGGAAGGGTTTTTAGATAGCGCCATTAGTCAAGTTATTGACCAAGCGGCCCGAAATTCTCAATTGCAACCGTTTGATATTGATTTGCTAAAAACCCTATTTATGATTAAATATGTTAAGGAAATTCGCGCCAATTTGGATAACTTGACGACTTTATGCCTGAGTAATATTGACCAAGATAAATTAGCACTTAAAGCGCAGGTAGAAGCGGCTCTGAACAGCCTGGAAAAACAGACTTTAATTCAGCGAGTGGGAGATGAATATAATTTTCTCACTTATGAAGAACAGGATATCGGACGGGAAGTAAAAAATACCGAGATTGACCCCAGTGAAGTAACAGCAGAACTGCAAAAGCTAATTTGGGATTCTATTTTTACCGATAAGAAAATCCGTTACGACCAACGACATCAATATTCCTTTAATAGGAAGTTAGACGATCAACCTTATGGACAACAAACTAGCGACCTTACCCTTCATATTATTACGCCTTATGCAGATCGCTATAGCCAACTCCAACAAGATACTACCTGTATTCTCAATACGGGAGCGGGACAGGAGGTTTTAGTTAGATTAGCTGACGACCAAACTCTATTAGATGAACTGACTGAACTGGTTAAAACTGATAAATATATCCGGCGCAAAAATAGTGGCACCCTCAGTAGCAGCGTCCAGACAATTCTGACTACTCGCAGTGAAGAAAATAGTCGGCGAAAGGAACGTATTACTACTACTTTACAAGATTTAATTGAGCGTGCAGATGTATTCGCTTGCGGTAGCAAGGTAGAAATTAACACTCGTGACTCGAAAAATGTTTTAACTGAAGGGTTAACTTATTTAATTGATAATGTTTACAATAAGCTGAATTATGTTAATAGTGGATTTGAAAGTGAAGAACAGGTAAGTAATGCTTTCAGCCGCAAACATCAAGAACAAAATACTTCGGGACAGGCGTTTAATGCAGCCGCTCATAGTGAAATGCTAACTTGGTTAAATGATGAAGCAAGAACTCATCGGCAAGTGACGATTAAGAGTTTAATTGACAAGTTTCTAGTTCGTCCTTATGGTTGGTCAGAGTTCGATATTCTGGGTGTGATAGCAGAATTGGTTAATCAGGGTAACTTAGAATTGCGATTGGCTCAAGGGACGGTAAATTCTCAAGAATCAGGGTTAGTTGCTAAATTAAGAAGTCGCAAAGGACTAAGTGAATATACTGTACGTCTCAGTGAAGTAATCAATCCTGTTAGTTTGAGAGTGGCTAAGGATTTAGCAAATGATTTATTAGAAATAACACCACCAAACGACCCATTAAAGTTATTTGAAATTTACCAAAATAGCTTCAAAGTAAAACAGGCAGAATTAGAAACTTGGTTAGCACAGGCACAATTAGAAGGACTGCCTTTTATTAAGCTATTAGAAACTTATTTAACTCTGGTAAAGGAGTTTACAAGTAAGGAAAGTCCAGCAGATTTTTACAATGCTGTTCGCCTTCATAAAAATGATTTGGAAGATTTGATTGAAGATGGACACAAGTTAAAATCTTTCTACACTGGACAAGTTAAGGTATTTGAGCAAGCGAAGCAGGATTTAAAATTTCTGGAACTGGAGTTGCGTCATATTAATGATGCAGAATTATTGCAGCGGGTGGAAACAGTGCGCCAAATTTTGGCAATGGCAGACCCAACGACGAAAATTCCCCAATTACCGATCTTATTGCAGCCAGTTAAAGATAACGTGCGTGAGGTTTTACAGGGACAAATTGAACAAGGATTTTTACTTTCTGAAAATATTAAACAACAGCTTGTTGAATATGTCCAAGTTGCCTATCCTACTCAACAAATTGATTTGGACGAGTATTTTACAGAGATTGAAGGGGCAATTTCTATGATTAAAAATGCTACTAATATTGATTCTGCGATCGCGCGACAAAGTGAATTAGAGGGATTTGTCAATAGGTTTAAACAAAAAATTGATGCTGCGGCGGCTCAAATCATCAACAGTGCTAAAGAAAAAACAGGTTCTTATCAGGTGAATGCGATAAAAGCTATTGTACCAGTCCGGGTGGTAAGCTATGCTCCTAAACCTTTTTTAGAAACGGCTGAGGATGTAGAATCTTATTTAGCAGCTTTACGAGGAGCATTACTAGGAGAAATTGAGCAAAACCGCCGCGTGCGTCTAGAATAAAGATTATCTCCGTTTAATAGATACATTCAATTTGGACTGTTAGTCTCTTTACTGAAAATGAACCGCAACTCTATCAAAATTTTTGCTATTTGGGCGCGTCGTCACCTCCGGGAACAAGTTACGGCGCGGGCTGCTTTATATGGGATTAGTGCTAAACAATTGGTGGAACCAATAACGGTTTCTGGGGGGTTATTAGTTGCGGGACAAACTTTGGATGCGCGGGAGGCGAAGCAGTATGAATTATTGCGTCAACATTTGAAAGAGTTGATGCAGAAAGGGAAATTGGCGGAAGCCGTAGAAACGTTAATTGATGAAATTGCTTATACTTGGTTTAACCGTTTAATTGCTTTGCGCTACATGGAAGTGAACGGTTATATTGGGCGGGTTTTAAGTAGTAGTGAAGCGATGTTTGTTGACCCGGATATTCTACGGGAAGCTAGTGAAATTGCCGAATTAGAAAAGTTACCGGGATTAAATTTAGATGTTTTAAATCAGTGGCGCAGTTTGGCGAGTCGGGAACCTAATTCCGATGAGTTTCTGTATCGGCGCTTGTTGTTGTGTCAGTGTGAGGCTTTGGCCGATAGTTTGCCTTTTTTGTTTGACCGCCGCAAGAATTATATTGCCTTATTTATACCGGGTAATTTGTTAAATCAAGATTCGATTTTGCGGCGGTTGGTGAATGATATTAGTGAGGAAGATTTGCGGGCGAAACGACCGGATGAGGAAGACCAACAGGATGTGGAAATTATCGGTTGGTTGTATCAGTTTTATATTTCGGAAAAGAAGGATGAAGTGATTGGGGCAAAGTCTAAGGTGAAGGCGCAGGATATTCCCGCCGCGACGCAACTTTTTACGCCTCATTGGATTGTCCGTTACATGGTGGAAAATAGTTTGGGGCGGTTGTGGTTGGAGTCTCATCCTGAGTCGAAGTTGCGGGATTATATGCCTTATTATTTGGAAAATCCGCACCAAGAGGGGGAAAAGGAAAGTTTTAAACCATTACAACCGGAAGATTTAACGGTTTGTGACCCTGCTTGTGGGAGTGGTCATATTTTGGTTTATGCTTTTACTTTGCTGTTTTTGATTTACCGAGAACAAGGGTATTTAGAAAGGGATATTCCTGAGTTAATTTTGACGCATAATTTGTATGGGTTGGATATCGATGAACGGGCGGTACAGTTGGCGAGTTTTGCGGTTTTGATGAAGGCGCGGGCGATTAATTCGCGGATTTTTAGGAAGTCTTTGTCGTTAAATCTTACGGCGGTGCGTGGGACGAATAGCCAAAGTTTACCGCCTGCTTCTGAGTTGAATGTTAAAGATTGGCAAGGGTTGATTGAGGCGTTTAAGGATGCGGATAATTTGGGGAGTTTGATTGTTCCGCCTGTGTTTGATGGGGAAAAGTTAAGGGAGCAATTAGAGGCGTTAGAGGCGAGTTATTCAGTGTTTAAAGGGTTTGTTCCAGCGTTGCGGGGGTTGGTTTTACAGGCGGAATTGTTGAGGAAGCAGTATTGGGTGGTGGTGGCAAATCCGCCTTATATGGGGGGTGGTTCATTTAATGATACTTTGAAAACTTTTATCAGTAAACATTATCCTTCTTGTAAAGGTGATTTATTTGCACCTTTTATGAAAAAATCTTTGTCGATAACTTTGCCAGAAGGTTTAATGGCTAATATTAATCAGCATAGTTGGATGTTTTTAAGTAGTTATGAAGAACTAAGAAAATATATTATTGCAAATTTTACGATTCAAAGTATGTTACACCTGGGAATAGGCGTTTTTCCAGAACTTAATAGTAAAGTTGTTCAATCTACTGCTTTTATTTTAAGTAAACCTAAACCATCGGGACGAGAAAGTAAATCAATTTTTATAAGATTAGTAGATAATTATAGTGTGGCATGGAAACAAGAAGCATTTTTTAAGGATGAATATCGTTATCTAGGAGTAAATCAGGCTGATTTTGGTAAGATACCGGGGAGTGCGATCGCTTATTGGGTGAGTTCTACAGTTAGACAAATTTTTGAAATCAGTGTTCCATTAGCTTCTATAGTAGAAACTAGAATTGGGATGGCAACAGGTGACAATAATCAATTCATGAGGAGTTGGCATGAAGTTTTTTTTGATAAAATAGGCTTTCATTATTCCAATAGAGGTCAGGCAAAAAATTCCCAAAAACAATGGTTTCCTTTCACTAAAGGTGGAGATTACAGGAAATGGTATGGCAATAATGAATTTATTGTCAATTGGGAAAATGATGGATACTTGTTACAAACAACAAAACATGAATCAGGTAGAATTAGAGCACATAATTTTAACCTAGATTATATTTTCAAAGCCTCAGTATCATGGTCAAGTGTAACTTCTTCGCATTTCGCAGCCAGAAAATATGAAAATGGATTTATTTTTGGTACAGGAGGATCTTCTGTTTTTTTAAATGAAAAAAAACTTGATTTTATAGCTGGATTTTTATGTTCTCATCTAGTTTCCAAGTTAATTAAAATAATTAGTCCTACGCTAAACTTTGAAGTTGGTCACATTGCTTCATTGCCCCTCTTAAGTGGACTAGCAGAACAATTTGAACAACATATAAGTTTTTTATCAAAACAAGCGATCGCAATTTCTCGTCAAGACTGGGACAACTTTGAAACCTCCTGGGACTTCCAAACCCATCCCTTATTAAGATATAACACCCCCAAACTATCAGAAGCCTTTAAAAACTGGCAAAACGACAGCGAAAACGCCTTTCAACAACTTAAACAACTCGAAGAAGAAAATAACAAATACTGGATAGAAGCATACGGTTTACAAGACGAACTCACCCCTGAAGTACCCGACAACCAAATCACCATCCGTCGCGCCGACCACAACCGCGATATTCGTTCCCTCATCTCCTACGCCGTTGGTTGCATGATGGGGCGCTATTCCCTCGATAAACCCGGATTAATTCACGCCGGACAACCCTTTGACCCGACACAACACAGCATTTTTCCTGCCGATATTGATGCCATTATTCCTATCACAGATCAAGCTTATTTTGATGATGATATTGTCAACCGCTTTGTCGAATTTATCCGCGTCGCTTACTCACCAGAAACCCTCACCGAAAACCTTGATTTTATAGCCGATACCTTAAACCGAAGAAGTGGCGAAACCTCCCGTGATAGAATTCGCCGCTACTTCCTAACCGAATTCATTTCTGACCATATCCAAACCTATAAAAAACGCCCGATTTACTGGCTATTCACCAGTGGCAAAAATCGCGCCTTTAACGCCTTAGTTTACTTGCACCGCTACAGAGAAGACACCCTCGCCCGACTCCGCACTGACTATGTTTTAGAACAGCAAGTCAAACTCGATGGCGAAACTTCCCGCACTCAACAACAATTTAATAATGCAACCAATAGCGTTGCCAAAAAAGCTGCTACTAAACGCTTACAAGAGTTGCAAACCCAACAGTTAGAATTACGTGACTATCAAGCCAAATTACAAACAATGGCAGATGCCAGAATTAAACTTGATTTAGATGATGGAGTTGCTTATAACTATACTCAGTTTAAGGGTTTAGTTTATGAAGGTTCCGATCTGAAAATGGCAGATTTGCAAAAAGCTGCTCAATGGAAATTAGAATTGTTAAAAGTTGACGGTTAACGACTCCCTAAGATGAACACTACCCGCATTCAAAGTAGCATACTAACTTTATTTCAAGATGATAACCGTTGGTCACACCCAGGACGACGAGTAGTGTTTTGGTATGATCCAGATGGGCAATTTACAGATGCTTTCAATGAATTACAGCCAGATGGTATCAAAAAATTACAACTTGGCGATACTCCCTTTACCGTCAAACATCACCTATTAATCGAACAACCAGAACAACCCTTTTTACTGTATGCACCTTTTCCAGAACCCCCACACCAGGATAACTGGTTACTCGACATCCAACTGTCCGGCTTAACCTTTTCGGCTGACCCTGCTGCCCTCATCTACGCAGACTTAGGCTTCAAACAGCGTAGCCTGGAAATGACAATTCGCGATCGCCTCAAATTCTTCAACAGCCGCAAACGCACGGAAGCCTTGCAAAATATGGGCTTACCCCCAGATACCGACGAACGGGGGTTAATTCTGGCAATGCTATCGGTACTAGCTGGGTTAAAAGTCCCCGATGCAGGCGCACTGATTCGCCAAGTCTTGCTAAAAGGATTATTGGAATCAGATAATCTGCTGTGGAAAGACATTGACCGTTTTGTTTACCCCCATGACTTCTGGCGAGTTGTGCAGGAACATACTGGTTTTGCCGACACCACCCCCAGCTTGCGAAAACTGTTCGTACAGCTACTCATCACTCATTTTGAAAAGTCCTTACACGGGTCAATTCCCACTGATTTTAAAGCACAAGTTATTACCCCCGGACAACGGGCTTACGCCTTCATCGACCAGTGGATGCGCGACCAACAAGACTCACCAGGATGGAAAGAATTAAGCCAACAAATTGCAGAGGAATTAAACATCCTTGATGCTATCCAGAATTTATCTCCAGAAGTCCTCTATGAAGCCGCTACTTTTGAAGTAGTAGACCAAGCCATCATTCGCGGCTGCGTCAAAGCCTTACGTTCCCCCACCCCTGACCTCACCCCTTGGCCAAACTGGTTACAAGCCCGACGCACTTTGTTTTGGTTCTCCGAATACCAACCTCTTTATTGCGCCTTGGATGCAGCCATTGAACTTTTAGAATTAAAGCGCCAATATCCCGAAGGCTTTCGGATGCCTGCACCCCAACTATTTCAAGCTTATGCCAAACAACTGTACCGTTTTGACCAAACTTACCGCCAGTTTATTGTTGCCAGCGATGCAGCCAGAGGCGATATCCTCAAAGGATTAATCGAGGATATAGAAAACCTTTACACCCAATGGTATTTAGATGAATTGGGGGAAGCCTGGTCAG
This sequence comes from Microcoleus sp. B5-D4, assembly GCF_036705145.1. Lineage (NCBI taxonomy): Bacteria > Bacillati > Cyanobacteriota > Cyanophyceae > Oscillatoriales > Microcoleaceae > Microcoleus > Microcoleus sp. B5-D4. The sequence goes on from NZ_JAUBTV010000009.1 coordinate 28,620, forward strand.
ATTCCCTAGAAAACAGTTGGCAATTAACAGATACTCCCAGTCAAACCCGCTTCTTCGGACAGCACGTACAACCAATTATTAGCGGAAAAGAGCGCGAAAAAGCTTTTGTGATTATCTCCGATGCCCTCCGGTACGAAGTCGCTAGCGAACTCAAAGAAACCATTCAAAAAGAACTTCGGGGAAAAACCACTATTGAACCTCTGTTTGGCGTTTTACCCAGCGTCACCAAGTTAGGGATGGCGGCGCTACTACCTGGGAGGAAGCTGGAGTTACTGCCTGGAAATAATGATGTACTTCGAGACGGACTAAGTACCCAAGGGACACCAGCACGTCAGAAAGTATTAGACCAAAACAGCCGTGTTGAACCAACTATACTGAGTGCCCAGGAACTTTTGACAATGAGTAGTGAAGAAGGACGCACAGCGATTTCCGCCTACCACCTTGTCTATATTTACCACAACACCATCGATGCCATTGGTGATAAAGCTGCTAGCGAACGTCAGGTATTTGCAGCTTGTTCCCAAGCTATTAACGAACTGGTGCGACTGGTGAAAAAGATTTGTAATTCTCTCAACGGGACTAATGTATTAATTACCTCCGATCATGGGTTTTTATACCAGCGCCGTCCGATTGCTGAAGCTGATAAACGCCCTTTGCCACGGGGGGAAGGAGTGCTAGAAACAAGTCGTCGCTACGTTTTGGGACAAAATTTAGACGCTGATTCCGGGACTAAAGCCTTTAGCTTACCTTATACTGGGGAAGCGATCGCAATCGTTCCTCGCGGTAGTTTGCGCTTTGCTGTCCAAGGTGCAGGTTCCCAATATGTACACGGTGGTGCTAGTTTACAAGAAATCTGCGTTCCCGTGATTACCTACCATCACCAACGCGCTGTTAAGGGCGATGAAGGGCCAGCACGCAAAGTGGGAGTGCAAGTCAACGCCAGGGCGCGAAGAGTGACCAATAACCGCTTTAATTTGAGTTTAGTACAAACTGAAGCTGTAGAAGGGAGATGGCGATCGCGTCAGGTAACTGTTGCCCTTTATGACCCTGAGAGTTTAGCACCAATTACAGACGTGCCGGGAGCAGAGTTAAGTAGTAGTAGTGTTAGTCCTAGCGATCGTGAATTTAGCATTCGTTTGACCGTAACAACAACCAATCCACCAACAACTGCTTACTTAATTGTGAAGGATACCGATGATGAGAGCGAAATTTTGCGAGAAACTTGGACAGTAAATTTGGGGATTACCAATGATTTTGGGGATTTTTAATACTTTGATAAAAATTTTCAATAAAAATTAAATCCATTAGCCTAAAATTTAAACAATCACTTTTTATGCCTATCTTATTCAACGATCCAGATTCAGATTCTCTATTAAATTTTATCAAAAAACAAGTTAAACAAGCATCAAGTATAGACGAAAAAGAGTGGGTATTATATGCTATTACTTGCTATTTTAATCCTGATGTAATGATAAATTTGATTGGTGATATAAAAAAAATATTAGACGATACTTTGTCAGAAGTTCATTTACTTGTTGATGCTGATGAATGGCTTAAACAACCTATTACTATTAGTAATTTTATCAATATTGTATACCAGAAATTAGGCTGCTTGGGAATTAGAAAAATTTCTTTGACACCTATAGCTTGTCATAGTAAGCTTTTCCATGCTAAATCTTACGCATTAATTTCTTCAAAGCCAGTTTTAAAAAGTGATGATTATAAGGGTTTTGCTCTTGTAACTTCTGGAAATTTCACCAAGTCAGGACTCACTCATAATGTTGAGATTGGGCAAATAGTTTACGACCCACATTCTCTTGATGAGTTTGTTAAATTATTTCTCAAATTAAAGAATGAATGTGCGCTTTCTCCTCAACAAGAAGCTGAACAGCAAAAGTTTCAATCAGCGTCCCAATTTCTTGCACAAGGAAATTTTTACCATACATGGCATCCTTCATTAGATTTAAAATTCCGCTTGAATTTATCGGCTAAAGAGAAAGAAAGATTGTATGGACTTGCAAATAATGAAGAAACTCGGAAAAAAATAGAGGACTTTACGTTGAAGCAAATCAAAACTATAACCAGAGATCCAATAAATCTTAAATCCATATTTAATACTTGCCCAAAGCCCATCCCAGGAGATTTTTGGGGAACTTATAGTATTGATACCCTTTTGGGACAGTGGGTACCAAATGAAATTAGTCAGTTGATTGAAAATGAAGTTAATTTAACTAAGGAAATATTTCAACATCTTATTCAAGAACTTAGTAGCCCAGAACAAATAAAAGAATATTATACGATATTGCAGGATTTTGTTGACAGAAAATTTAAAGAAGAAGTGATTGAATTTGATTCTAGTAATTTAGTGGCTGTTAATAACTGGCGTAACAAAATTTTCCGAGTCTTGAATGATACAAATTTACTAAATACTTTCATATGTGATTATGAAAGTGTTGAATTTCCCAAGCTGGAAGCCGATTTATGTTTTAAAATTTATCAACGTATAAAAGATTTTTATTATAAGCCTGATTTCCACATCGGTGTAGGTAAATTATTTGCTCAATTTCAAGGAAGTAGTGATTTTAGTTTTAATAATTTTGAATTTGAAGAATTGGTTGAACAAGCTAAAAACAGACTAAAAACAAACCGAATTGGAGATTTAGAAGACATTATCTCGGAACAAAAATTCATAGCTTTTCAAGTTCAAGAGGCAAGTACAACAGTTAAAAGTTATAAACGAATAGATGGTATTTTTTTAAACAAAGATTATGAATTTTTATTCTATAACCAGGATATAAATAATGAGGAGAAAACGAAAGAAAACGATGAAAAAACGAAAAAAAATGATGGGGAAAAGAAAAAAATAGCTATAGATAGTTTAATAGTGTTCAAAAAGCAGCAAAAATAAGAAACAATGATAAAGCTATCCAGAAATATATTTTTTGGGAATCTAGGCGGTGATTCGAGTCAAAAATTTAACCACTGACAGAAATACAGTTACAATTAATTATGGATGATCTAGACCAACAAATAAACCAAGTTTACCCTGGCAAAGTAGTTCGTAAAGACCTTACTCAGCGAATCAAGGAAGGTGCTAACGTTCCAGTTTATGTGCTGGAATATTTACTAGGAATGTACTGCGCCACTGATGACGAAACCACTATTGAAGAAGGTATTCAAAGCGTTAAACGTATCCTTGCCGAAAATTACGTGCGTCCTGATGAAGCAGAAAAAGTTAAATCTAAAATTCGGGAATTAAGCAGATTTACCATTATAGATCGCGTAACAGTCAAATTAAACGAGAAAGCTGATATATACCAAGGAGAATTAGCGAACTTGGCAATCAGAGGGGTAGTAATTGACCCGGATATTGTCAAACGTAATGAAAAGCTTTTAGGCGGGGGTATTTGGTGTATCTTACAACTAGAATATGAAGCTGGAGCAGATCCAAGCCCCTTCATTGTCGGCAGCCTCAAACCCATCCAGATGCCAAATGTGGATATGGATGAACTGTTTGCAGGTCGCCCAGCTTTCAGCAAAAATGAATGGATCGATCTGCTAATTCGCTCTGTAGGACTAGAACCAACTACATTCACTGAAGATGTGAAATGGCATTTGCTAGCACGGATGGTGCCATTATGCGAAAACAACTATAATTGTTGCGAATTAGGCCCACGTTCTACAGGCAAATCCCACATTTATAAAGAAGTTTCGCCCAACTCAATATTAGTTTCAGGTGGTAAGACTACCGTTGCCAACTTGTTTTACAACATGGCATCTCGCCGAGTAGGGCTAGTAGGCTTATTTGACGTAGTAGCGTTTGATGAAGTCGCCGGAATCAGCTTCCACGACAACGACGGCGTGCAGATCATGAAAGATTATATGGCATCTGGATCGTTTGCACGGGGTAAAGCAGAAATTTCTGCCAACGCTTCAATGGTATTTGTGGGCAATATTAATCAAAGTGTAGAGTCCTTGGTTAAAACTTCCCACCTGCTAGCCCCCTTTCCCGAAGCGATGATTGATACAGCATTTTTCGATCGCTTTCATGCTTATATTCCAGGTTGGGAAATTCCTAAATTTAGTCCGCACAACTTTACTAAACAGTATGGCTTTATTGTGGATTACCTAGCCGAATGGCTGCGGGAAATGCGGAAACGTAGTTTTGGAGATGGGATCGATCGCTATTTTCGTCTGGGAGATAACCTTAAGCAACGAGATGTACAGGGTGTCCGCAAAACAGTATCAGGACTGTTAAAGTTACTATTCCCTGATGGCTCATTTAGTAAAGAAGATGTGCGCGAAGCACTGGTATATGCACTGCGAGTCCGCCGTCGCATCAAAGAGCAACTAAAGAAAATTGGCGGGATGGAATTCTATGATGTCCACTTTAGCTACATTGATTTGGAAACTCTAGAAGAACACTTTGTCTCTGTACCAGAACAAGGGGGTGTAAGTTTAATAGGTGAAGATGCCCTTGCCCCTGGTCATTTGCACTTTGTCAGCACAGGCGATAGTGAGATGATTGGCACATTCAAACTAGAGTTACAAACAGTACCAGGAAACGGGAAGCTAGTTCGCACCGGAGTAGCCAGTAGCAGCCGTATGAAAGACCGGATGAATATTGCCTTAAATTTCTTCAAAGCCAATGTCCACCGAGTTAGCGGCACTATTCATCCAGAAAACGTAGATTTCTTACTTCAGTTATTAGATTTGCAAGGGGCTGGACTTCCCCAAGAGTGCGGACTGGCTTTGTTTATCTCCTTATGTTCGGCATCATTAGGACGGAGCGTACAGTCCCAACTAGCGATTTTTGGAGAGATGACCTTGGGTGGTACTATTACCCCAGTTAGTAATCTGGCAGGTAGTCTCCAAGTAGCATTCGATGCAGGTGCCAAGCGCGTTTTACTACCAATGACCAGTGCGGCTGACCTGCCTACCGTACCGCCTGAACTGTTTGTCAAGTTCCAAACATCTTTTTACACCGATCCTGTAGATGCAACATTCAAAGCACTGGGCGTTAGTTGAGCATCAAACGCAGGTAAAGTTCTTCTCCATCAAGCAAGAGTTGCTGACGTAACGCCCCTGGAATAGGAATAGGTCTAATTTCATAATTCCCTGGTGGTTTGATGGCTTGCAATAACCCTGCACTCACAAGTACCAGCACCGTATTGCTTGCAGTTTTCTGGTAAGTTGAATCCGACCACTTTGCGATGGTTGGACTTTGCTCCCGCTTAGTCTCGAAAAAGGTTCGCAAGTCAGCAGGATTAACCGTGTAAACAAGGCGCTTGAGTTTATCTAACAATACTTCATCAATCAGTTCTCTTAGAAGAAGGTCAGAGCGCAAAATTAAAAACAGATTGGTCAGGCGACGAATATCAGTAATACCTGTGGCTAGCAATTTAATGTAACTAAGGTCTACTTTTTGCAGGCGGTGGAAGACCGTGTTCAATGCCCGACGGCGTGAAGTGAGAGATCGCAATTGAAATAAGTCCTCTTCAATTACTTGTTGCCGAATTTCATCGAAAGTCGCTCCTTGGTATATCAGTTGAGCCACTTTTACTGTTTCGGTGAGGATAAAGGCATTATTTGTGCGAGCTACGTAAGAAGTAGAAGTCATAAGTTGAGGCTTTAGTAACTCTGAAATGTTTGCGCCGAATTCCTGGGATTGAATAGATGGAGAAATCCAATGGAAAATTTTCCATTGGGCCAACAGTAACAGGTACTCAATCAAAAACTCTAGCGATCGCCAAAATCCCTGTCAACATCAAATCCCCTTTCCGTACCCCTTTGAGCGCCACCTCCAACTCCAACAACATCGACATCGTTACAAGTTTCCCATCGGAATGACTGTACTGGCTCAGGTCGATCGAGGAAAGTTGAAACTAGATCAGCAAGTTCGTGTTGAAGCAAGCGATTTTGTCTCAGACCTTCAGCACAGTCCGATTCGAGACGAGAATCCGCAAGGGGTGGAACTGAGCCTAGCTGAACTGCTGAAATACATGGTATTTGAAAGTGATGGGACAGCTTGTGAGGTGCTGTTGAAGCTAGTTGGTGGATCGGAGGTGGTCACTCAGTATTTGCGTGACCTCGGTGTAAATGGCATTGTTGTAGCCAATACGGAAAAGGAAATTGGTCAAGATAAAGCCGTGCAGTACCGCAACTATGCTTCACCTAATGCAGCCGTCGTCTTGTTGCGGGCATTACATGAAGGGCAAGGGCTTTCAGAATCTAGTCAAGCGTTATTGCGAAAGTTGATGACTCAGACCCCTACGGGTCTACAGCGCATTAAAGGATTTGTTGCCTGATGGGACAGTGGTAGCGCACAAAACTGGTACGTCGCGTACCGTTGATGGAGTGACGGCTGCAACCAATGATGTTGGACTCGTGACGCTCCCGAATGGACGACATCTGGCGATCTCCGTTTTTGTTTCAGATTCTGGGGCAAACAATGCGGTACGCGAGGAAGTCATCGCAAAAGTGGCGAAGGCAGCATGGGACGAATGGAGCAAATAGACATGAAAGGTTATAGCGAACCGTTTCTTTAGTGTTTGAAAATTTCGCTCAATTGCGAGCGCAACCATTCATAAAAATAATACGGGATGCGGGAAGCGAGCGAGACTTTAGTCCTGAAAGTGTCAATATTTGTCACTACACGGTATCTGATGTAACCGGAAGTATATTTAGGTATGCAATTAGTTCTGTGTTGGCTAAAAAGAAACTTGAAAAGTTGAGAGTGCGATCGCTAAGTAATAACAAGGAGTAAGCCGCCTAATGTACTTTTACCCATTAGGGATAAAATTACATAGAGTAAAACTTCTAATTGAATTCAAGCCCACGAGGAGGAAATAGTTACTTCCACTTCAACCGGAACTTGCTGTAAATATAGAGTTCCAGCTTCCACCATCACTTTTTTTAGAAGGCGAGTGGTTCTTTTTAAAGTTACCTTTGGACACTCTAACAAAATTTCGTCATGTACCACACCAATCAACTTCGCTCCAGTCTTGGGTAAGAGCTTAAACAGACGAGCGATCGCCACTTTCAACATATCAGCCGAAGTTCCTTGAACAGGGTGATTTAGCAACTCAGAAAGCCTGGGTTTCTTTGCCCACCGTCTTCTGCGTCCGCCAATTGTACGGATTTGCTTGATGTCTTTGACGTACACCGTTTTCCTGATGCTGTCGTGCCATCTTCTGACTCCCGAATAAGCTTGGAAAAATCGTTTTCTGAACTCTTTAGCTTCGTCCAAGGTTAAAAAAACCTCGTACTTTTCCTCAGCATAAGCTTGGAGTTTGGCAGCACCCATGCCATAAATTAATCCGAAATTAACTGATTTAGCTATCCGTCTATCCTCTGCCGTTACCTCCTCTAATGCCTTACCTGTAATCAAAGATGCCGTTAAAGTATGCAAATCTTCGCGTTTAGCGTAGGCATTCAGCATTCGGCGATCGCCAGATATTTCAGCGACAATCCTTAGCTCGATTTGGCTGTAATCTGCTTTAATAATTTGATATCCGGGAGCGGCAATGAAGCACGCACGCATCCCATTTGCCGTACAATTCCTGGGAACGTTTTGCAAGTTTGGCTTCTTGCAACTAAAGCGTCCAGAACGAGCGCCGCATTGCCGATAGCTGGGGTGAATTCTCCCCGTTATCGGGTGAATGTGTTTGGGCAATGCCTCAGCAAAGTTGGAACACAAAGATGCTAATTTCCGATAATTCAGTAGCAACTGGATAATCGGGTATTGACGAGCTAGAGGAATAAGTTCGCTCTTACTTGTTGACTTAATTGGAATGTTGAGAGCCTGAAGAGCACTTAAAACTTGTACAGACGAACGGGGGTTTATGGTTTCCACCATCTCTGGAAATAGCGAAAGTTGTGCGCTAGGGGCTGGTTTAAGACCGGCTTTCACTAATTCCACCAGCGTAGTCTGCTTTTGAGCTTCCAGTTCCTCGCCCACCAAATGCCAGTGTTTTGCATCCAGTAACATTCCATTTAGTTCCATTTGGGCTACAGCAGGCATCGCTTCAAATTCAATTTGGGCGGTTTCTAGTAACCCAGCATTCTGAAGTTTTGAGATGAGTCGCGCTCTAAGTTTCAGCAGGACAGCAGCATCTAAAGCGGCGTATTCTAACTGAGAAGCTGATAACTTACCTCCGAAATTGCTCGACTGTAGGCTTTTGTCAAGTTTGATTCCTAAAAATTCAAGAGCGAGGGATTGTAGATCGTGGTCTTTCTTGAGTCCAGATCGCAACACCTGACTCGCTAGCATGACATCAAAAAATGGGCCAGACGGTCTAAGTCCAGCTATTTCTAGTACCTGCCAGTCGAACTTACCATTTTGAAATATTTTGAGCGCACGGCTGTTTAGAAGTGCTTTTAAAGGCGATAATTCGCGATCGGCAAAAGCAGCTAGATCGACAATTATCACTGGGCGTTGGGGAACAGCTATTTGGATGAGTCGGATGCGTTCTGTAAGTGGATCTAGGCCGGTGGTTTCTGTGTCTATGGCTATAACACGAGCTTTTATTAAAGGCGAGAGGACATCATTTAGTCTGGAAAAGTTTGTAATCAGCTCGTATTCCACAATAGGATTTTTGGCGAAGGGTGGGGAATTATTCATGGGAGTAGAGGGGTTTTAAGGTAATAGTTTTAGTCGTAAAATTGATAGAACTAGCGGAGATATTGGGGCAGATATTCGGTATAGAACGCTAAGTTACATTCTTAATATTTATCTCGAGACAAAGTAAGAGTGATTTGTTGAAGGGTAAGTTGTGCTGTCCCCACTAATAAAACGGTATAGTGGGGAAGCAATCGTCTACTTTTTATCTATTACGACTAGGTAGCTCTCAACAGTAACCGGGCGATCGCTCCCCCAAAAGATTTCTAAGGGAAGTTCGATTAACTTGGCTGACGTGCGCTTAAGAAAGGCTCGAAATGCTTGCGATCGCGGATCGCCTCGGACATTCATGGAATTGCTAACAACACTTACCAGGCGTCCAGAATTGCCTAGAAAAAGGTTATAGGCACGTTGTATGATATCTAAATCAACTCCTTTGATGTGGGGCGTAGAAAATGGGGGATTTGCCAAAATTCTGCTATATCGCCTCTGCGGTTCAGTTGTTAAAAAGTCACTTCCAACTAGATTGAACCCTTTTTGAAACAGAAGTTGTTGTAGCAGCGGGTTTATTTCAATTACATCAACGATTGCACCCGCTCTAACCATAGCCTGCGCCAATAAGCCGTCTCCTGCTGTTGGTTCTAAGGCGTAGATTCCTGAAATGATTTGAGCTTCTTCAATCATAAGCTCAATTAGCTCTGGGGGAGACGGAAACCAGGAATAAGGTGGAGCTTCTCGGATTCGCTCATATAGTATTTCTGCAAGCAATGAAGTATCTTTCATTTTAATTTTGCTGCTATTAGGGCTATAATTGGCGAAAATTGCTTTTTTCTCGTGGTTAAAATAAAGTCAATTGCCCTTCAACTTTTGACTTATCTTTTGGTGACTTAGCTGTTACCATTTCTGTCGGTAAATCTGCATCAGCGCTTTTATCTTGGGACAATTTACGTTTGCCCCAGCCTTGGGACGCTGCATGGCGGACAACGCTTTTCCTAATTGCTCTAGCTAGATGGTGATAATCATTTTTGATGCTGTCAAAGTTCACCGCTGAAAATTCAGATAATTCGGATAAATTGTAACCATTTGGTAGCCGATTATGTCTTGTCAAGGCGTCTTGTGCTGCCCACATATAGACGTTGTAATAACTGTGGTGCAGAGGAGCTTCAAATGTGGCTCCCATCATATACGCCACGACTTCTGTGGAAGTGCAGTAATTCCCTACAATTCTGTTGCTGTACTCCTCTAGAATCAAATCGAGCCTATCGGATAAGCAAGCCGTTTTCAACCAGTCAGGTATGCTTTCTGACCAGGGGGTTTTGTGTAAAACTAATGGGCCTGCATAGTAACGTAAAAGGGGAAGGGGAATTCCGGTCAATTCCAGTAGCACGGCTATTAAGTCGCGGTGCATACCCATCTGGGCTAATAGCTTCAGCTTTTCCAAAATGCCGGACTGAGGTTTTACAGGGTGAGTGGTAATTTCTTCAAGTAATTCGGGCGTTAACAGATTTAGCTGAGTCATATCTTTGTGAAGGATAATTGTGTGACGAATGAAGGTCAAAAAAATCGCGTAGCGAATTCAGTTACAGGGATTTGCGCCGTCTGTTGGGCAAACAATTCGGCAGAGATACGCGCCTCTATATTTCTGAGTAATTTTTACCCACCTTGCTGGATGGAAGGCGGGCGAAATTAAAAGCAATTCCAGCGCTATATTTTGTTTCGTGCAATAGCACTAGGTCTTGGTTGTTTGCAGATAGGCTGCGTCGATCGCCGCCGTAGCCTATCCGCCGATAGGCGGTAGTTTAATTACGACTATCGGATGAAACCCCTACTCGTTATCCCTAGCTACGCTTAATTGTTGATTCTTACGACTTTGTAGCTACATAATTTATGAACGATCCAAACAATATCTGTGGCAATGAACCAGGTTACAGCGCTGATGGCTATGCTGTTAGCGGCTGTGAAAGTAACCCGTGCGAATCCTCCCTTAACGGATATCGAAGCAACGGTTATAGCAGTCAGCAAACAGAGGGATACGGGGTTCCAGACTACTTTGCTGATGGCTATCGAGAAAACGTTTTTGAAGGCGATTTGAATTTAGCAGATACTCCGTGGACGGAGACGGCTGCTAACCCTAACCCCTATTTTAAGGGAGCTGTAAATGACGCTAATTCCTATCAAAATCAAACAGCTACTTCTCATTTCTACGGCAGTGACTTAGAGCTGTAGTGCTTCAGATGGCAGGCTACAAATCGCCTGTATGAAACTTCTCATTTCGGGGACGATGACTTAGAGCTGCAGTGCTTTACGCCGAGGCTGCTCCATGTAAAGCCTTGGTTGACTGCTTTATTTATTTTAAGAAGCGCAATTGCAGCCTCATCAAGTTCGGTGGGTTCCTTTCTCCCACTTAATTGCTTAACTTTTGTACAGTATCCTCAACCAATAACCAAAGTTTTTTGCACAAACATGAGAAGAATATTATCAACAAGATTCGGGCAATTATCAGTATGGTTATTCTCTTTAGCCTTAATAGTTTCCATTTTGTTTGAGCAACCAATATTTGCTACGGCACGAATTCCTGCTGATACAACTGAAATGCCAACCAAAATTTTAGAAATACCAGGGATGGACAGGCAAGGAAATCCTACTTCAATTAACGCCCTCTTGCCAGATTGGACACAAATTTCTTTTTCTCAAATGCCACCCATCAGTCAATCGGGAAGCCTTTCAGCGGGAGAGTACAAGCAGGCAGTTGGCTATGATTTGAGCCGAAGTTGGACAGCAGGGCAAACTCCTGACCAGTACATCATGTTGGGCGATATCAGCCAAGCTTTGCAACCAGAATTGTTATCCTTTGGTTTTGTTACACAGCAAGCTGGTCTGAATTTAGATAGCGTAGCTTTAAGCGCATTTACTTTAGTTGCCAAGCAGTCGTTAAATCAGTTAGTTCAGGCTATCCCTATTCTCGGTCAATTTAAAGTCGCAGAGATTGCGCCGGTGGCGGGACTGCTAGCAACAAAAGCTGCTGGCATTGATGTAGCCGATCGCACTCTAGAGCTGGTTCTCAGTTCCAATCCACAATTAGGTCAGTTGAAACTGGGAGAAATTGACCTGTCTCAGTATTCAATGTCTTCGATTCCGAACTTAAGCAGCGCTCAACTTGGCGCGTTTTCAGATTGGCAAACGACCTTAATTAAAGACGTACCTGGGCTGAATGCTTTACCTCTGTCTAGCTTTCCCAATCCAATAGCAGAATTCGGCAATTTAGTAATGAGAATTGATGCGATTTATGGCCCCGCCGAGCGACGGCGAACTAAGACGATATCAGGCTCCGACGTTCAGGGATTTTCAGTTAACTGCCAAGAAAATGATTGCGCTTATATCGAACTAGACGATTTGGAGAATTCAGGTCGGAACGCTCGCGGTTCGCTCGAAGGCAAGCAATGGATTAGCGGTAAGTACCAGGAAGTGGAGGGCGGATCGGGCTGTCTTAAAGGTGTCAACGGTGGCAAGGAACCTACGGGAAGATTGCCTTTTGGCAGTGCTTTTAAGGTAGTGGTCATGGAACCGGACGAGCAAACCGATACCGTTGATACGGCTATATTCTTCCGATTTTGTTCGCCTTGCGGCTGCTCTCCTTATTTCATTGGCCCAGTACCTTTCTTCACCTATCGGGTTAATTCTCCCATTTTCGTTGGGGCGCTGGAATCGTCCTCTGGCGGCTCTTCCTCTGTACCAACTGGGGCAGTTCGCGGCGGAGTATCTTCTCCTGTTACAAAAGGCGTAGCTACAGCAGCTAATATTAATGTTCCTTGTCCTCCGGGTAGCACTGCACCAGCGCCCGTGTCAGTTGGCAATGTTCAAGGAGTCAATGTTCCCGCTTTATCGGAAGCGATCGCCAATATCGAAAGTAGCGGTTCTTATGAGACTGTCGGCGTTCATGTTTGCGCTGATGGTGGCAAGAATTGCGGGGTTCCGTTGGGCAAGTACCAGTTTATGAGCTACAACGAGTACGCTGCTAGTTCAATTTCATCTAAACCAGAAGGCGAGCAATTTTTAGCCAAGTTACAAGGGGGTTATCAACCCACTCCCACAGAACTTTTTCAATTTTTTCCACCTGCCGATCAAGAAGCTGTTTTTGCTCAAAGTCTCGCTTCTAAGCTGAATGCCACCTCTCAAGAAAAAGACCCTACTACTGGAAGTTTTTTTAGTGGCGATCGCCTGATTGAGCGAGTAGCTCAAAAGCATTTCGGGGGCGACTATTCCAAAGTTGACGGCTCTTCAACCGATATATTCGGTCGTTTAACTCTCTCAAGTTACGGACAGGATGTTTTGAGGCGCTATCGAGAGGGAGGTAGGGCGATCGCGGAGTCGAATGCTGCTGCTTGCGTTCCGACTTTCAGTGCGGCGCAATCCTCTAATTCTGCGAGTGCTGCCCCCAGCGGCGGTCAATCCACGAGTCAGTATATCAAGCCTGCGAATGGGCCAGTAACCAGCCGCTTTGGGATGCGGACTCGTCCGGTTTCCGGGGTGCGGAAAATCTATAACGGCATTGGAATTGCCGGCTCAATGGGAAGTCCGGTAAAAGCTGTTGGCGGCGGGGTTGTCAAGACAGCGGTGTCTAACTGCCAGGAAGGGTTAAAGAACTGCGGCGGTGGCTACGGCAACTGGATCGAAATTGAGCACGGCAACGGTCGCACAACTCGGTATGCTCATCTGCGCGAGGGTTCAGTGAAACTCAAAGTTGGCGATCGTGTTTCTCAAGGTCAGGTCATAGGCGGATTAGGCAGCACTGGGACAACGGCAGACCCTCGCTTGCACTTTGAAACCCGCATTAATGGAACGGCTGTTAACCCATCTCAAGAAGGAATTTGAATTAAACGGAGATGTTCTGCACCATGATTTCCTTGAAAAAACGGACAATTATGTTGAAATTTACCTGGGGCTTGCTAACAGCTTTTTTGGTTTATTTGTTGAGCAGTTTATTCACCCATCCCCCAGCTTTTAGCCAGCCGACTCGGAACGCTGATGTCCCTTCAGCTTGCCTTCCAGTTGGTCTGGGGAGTCTCAGGACAGAGTTTGTAACTGAAGTAACAGATGGCAGCACTCAATATCGCTTGTTCGATGCCTATTTGCAGGGAGATGCCGTGCCTTTTTCTGTATTGGTTTCTCTCCAAGGGAAGCAGTGTAGCTTGCTTTATTCCAACCCGACAAACGATTTTTATCCTTACAGCCACACTGTCAAGCTGCCGATAGCAAGGCAAATCGCTCTGGGAGAATTGCGTTACTCCATCAACAAGGCAGGGAGTATTGATAAGTTCCGCTCTACCTTGCAGCCGAATTTGGGAGAATCCACTTGGCAGTTTTCGGAAGAAGAGCTTTGGGCATTTAAGCAGGTTGGCATTACTGTTCCTTCACTTAGTAAAACCAGCAAAGATAAGTGAGATATGTTCGCTTTAATAAGACTCCTACAAGCAAAAATCAAACTTTTGCTTAAAGCGGACTTAATAAATCTGCCTGGTGTCTTTCATCACCGGATTTAGTAAATCTGCCTGGTGTCTTCCATAACCGGATTTAGTAAATCTGCCTGGTGTCTTTCATCACCGGATTTAGTAAATCTGCCTGGTGTCTTTCCTAACGGGATTTAGTAAATCTGCCTGGTGTCTTTCCTAACGGGATTTGGAATGACATCTACATAGAAATAATTCACGGAGGTTAAAGCAATGTTTAGCAAAAAGCAACAACTAACTTCAGGTTCAGAACACATAGGGGAGCCACCAATCATAGCTGCAAATAAAAAATTATTACTGTTTTCTCAACCTTCTCATAAGGAACTCCCAAACCCCGCTTCTAATTCCCTAAATAATTCTCGGTCCAGAGTATCATCGTTTTTATTTATTGGGCGGTGGTTCCGCTTTGGAGTGGTCTTGTTCTTGCTGTTATCGGTGTTGTTAGGAACTGCTGGTTGCACCCCGAGTGCTACAACGATTTCTTGGACACCTGCTACTAGACTCATCCCTGTTGAAACTGTTCAAGGCATAGTTGCCGAAAATTCTGACCTGAACCCCCAGAATTCAGCATCAAATGTGTTGGCTTGGGCTGTAAACGGACAAGCAGGCAGGTTAGTTATTTTTTATTTTAACAGCCCTGGAGTTTGTGGGGCGGGAGGTTGCTTATATGCTGGGTATTTATTCAGAAAGAATGTTCCTCCTCATCGTGTATTTGCTAGTTATTTCAACGAAAACTTGCCACCTAATAAACCGCTACTTCAAGTAGTAAGTGACCCCTCAGAAACCTCTGATTTGCCTTGCTTGCAAGTACAGCAGCCGTCACAAAATGGTATTCGGCAGTTGTTTTATTGTTTCAACGGCCGCCAGTACCAGTTAGCTAACAGTTCGTTGATTGAGCTTCCTAATAAAACAGTTCCTTGATTGAGCTTCCAAATAAAATGAAATAAGCGACTTTAAAGTATTTGAGCTTGGCTCTTCGTTAGCGATCGCCTGTTCCGCACCAATAAAAAAATGCCTCGCTCCCTAACTGGATATGAGGCACTTCTTCAAAAGTAACTAACCGAGGCTGTTAGTCATCTGCTTCCGCATCAAAATCATCGTCGAACTCCTCTTCTTCATCAAAATCGTCCAAATCATCCTCTTCTTCTATTACTTCAGCGGCAATTTTACGAGGGGATTTATGATTGGCGGTCTGCTTTTTTCCATTTTCTACTTTACGAGCAGCGGGTGGCAACACTTGAATTTGCGGTTCGGCTGTACCTGGTAATGCAGGAGTTTCAGTGAATCCGGCAATGATATCGTGCAGTCCCCAAATCGCATTTTTATGCTGCGGGCGTCCCAGATATAGAAAGGGGAAATTATCAGCAGTTGGCTTAGTATAGCTGACAGTTTTGCAACAGTAGCTCTTATTAGAGCCTTCACCTTCTTTAACTCCTTTGAATTCCACCTCTAGGATACCGAGGCTTCGCCATTTATCGGTTTTCCCGCTGAAAGGAATTTGGAAATAATCGGCGAATGCTTTTTCCAACAGACGGTAGAATTCGTCTCTGGCTGCTTTAAAGCTCCAAAGCGCAACATTTTTAAATCTGACGACAATAGGCGTGCTGTGTCTGGGACGATTGTTTTCATCCAAGAAGACAATGGCGTGTTCGCTAACAACATCCATTATCTTTTTATCGAGTTGAGCTTTATACTCTTCGTACAGCCCGACAACACTACCGCCTAGATCGGGAACGTCATTCTTGTAACGAATGTATTCAGGGACGAATCCCAGCACGCATAAGTGGCATTTAGAGAACAGCAGGCCTGTAACATCTTCTGTTAGTCCAATTGTAGTCATTTCCTCTTCTGTTGGCATGACAAACCAATTGGCTTTTTCTAGCTGCTCCTCTGGAATTAATATTCCCGCCACTTGTTCGTTGATGACGATGCCATAGGGCAGAATTGGTCGCCTTACTTGATTGTGACCGGGTTCTAGGAGTTCGGGGTCAATTTCAAAATCAAGGTCTTCTGACTGATGTGGGATTGTGCCTTCAGTCATCCCTGCGTTATTTGAGCTTTTTGCTTTAGCTTTACTATTGGTTTTAACCATTCTAAAAGTTTGTGACATTGCACTTCCTGCAAGGCGGTAGCCTTACCTTTAAAAAGGGTAAGAGGTAGCACAGTTAAGCCTAGTAATTTTGTCAAAAAAATTTAAAAGGCATAAAAAAATTAACTGGTAGTACAGAACTACTGCATCGTGAGGAAGACTAATTAAGTGTGCAAAAAAAAGAACGATTGTGAAAGCGCTCGCGCAGCTTCAGCAATTTCTGAAGTTGCGCTATTATCAGAATCAAGCACTCACAATGCTTTTAATTTTCTCGCTGCCAATATTGGGCGCTATCGACGCTCGGTAAAGCGTTTATTCCTATTGTCCGCAGTAGAGGTAGCCCTTCAACAAAGTTGATGGCTCCTTTCAAACCCGCGATAGCATACAAAGAAGCTGCATCTGCTCGTTCAGATAGACTAGCATTGGCTTCTTCTAACAACTTTGTTAGATATTCAGGAACCTGTACGAGAGCGCCATCAATACAAGCAAGGGGGACAAATTTAGTATCGGGAGCTAGGATTTTTGGTTTCAAAAATGGCAGTTCGCGCTGGAAAGTTTTTGGAGTGCGGCGACTGTTTGTTACAGGCGATCGTTCTGGTTTGCGCCTACGCCACCGCTTGGCTCGGTAAAAACTCCCTTTCAATAATGGGGGCTGGCTTACCATCAATACAGCTTCGTGAAAGGGGAAATTCATCTGTTCTCCTTCCTGAATTTTCACCTCTTCTAAGTTAGATTTTGTCAACCAGTCAGGCGCCAGCGGACAGTGAGGGTAAGACACGACTTTAGAGTTGTAGGTTAAGTCGGAAAGCAATTTGCCCGTTCTGGATAGTCTGGCGTTAAGATAATGCCACTTTAATCCAGGTAGATAGGCTCCTGAATATTTTACTTCAACGGCTCCCATGTAGATCCATTCTGTACGTTCTAAAGTTAGCGAAATGTCGCCTCTTCCTAGTTTGATGGTGCTGCGTTTTAAAATTTCATAGTCCGGGTGTCTCTTCAAAAGCTCTGACAGCCACTCTTTTTGTTTCTTGTTCACGGTAAAAAAATCTTTCAATAATTTTGCTTCCTATCCTGTTGACTGCGTTAGCAGGGATAATATCAAGTGCTGGTTGTTTTCTACCGAAAGTTAGAACTGTTGGCTGTAATTGCTCGTTCCCAAGACTGAACTAACACTGAGTAATTTTGATTTAAGGTTACTTATCTGCCAACACTAAGTTGTAGCTACAACTGAGGACATAGTTAATTTATCTATAGACCAAATATTGAATTCAGATAGATACTTATGAATTTTGAGATTAAATTTTTGATAGCACAGGCTAACTCTACTCCAGTTCTCGCTCAAGCCCAGAGGAGAACCCAGCAACCCACACCCCTATCATCAATTGACTTAGGCGGTCTCTTCCAACAATACAATAACCCGGATGGATATCTAACAATAGGAGCGCTGATATTCCTTCTCTTACTGTCTCGGTTTCTAGGAAATGGAAAGGGCAAAATTACCACTGGCAAGGTGTGCGGAACTTCCGAAAAAATGGCAGCCACTCAGCTTGCGTTGAAACAAATTAAGGAACGCAAGCATAATAAAGTCACGCTATGGTGTGGCAGTCCTCGCTATTGGTGGAAGGGGAAAAAACTTAAAGGTTTTGTTACCACTATTCAGACAGCTTTTGGTTCTCCTCCCACTGTTTGGCTCCCTCATGCAGAACGGTCAACTTTAGTAATTGGAGCACCTGGGTCGGGTAAAACTTTTTCTACAATTGATAGGGCGCTAGAAAGTGCAATGGTGCAAGGATTTCCGATTATTCTATACGATAAGAAAGGCGCTCAGCTCAAACTCCACGCACCTCTGGCAGCGCGGTATGGCTACCAAGTGTCGGTATTTGCACCGGGAGAACCTTATTCAGGCATCATTAATCCCCTCGACTTTATGAAGTCCCCTCAAGATTCGGTCATGGCTGGGGAAATCGGTCAGGTTATTAATAGAAATGCGAGTGCAGGCAATGGAAAAAGTGATGAGTTTTTCTCTAAAGCTGGAGACTTATTGGCTAAAGCACTCCTTCAATTAGTCAAGGGTTCTAGGTATCCAGACATGGCAATGCTCTATGCAATTTTGAGGTTGCCAAATTTGGTAAAGCGGATTGACTATGCGGTTCAATCCCGTCGAATCGATGAGTGGGTCGCTACCAGCTTCAACCAATTTTTGAGCGCTAAGGAAGCAGAAAAAACTATTTCAGGAATTCTGACGACAGCGGCCGGAACGTTCAGCAGTTTTATCCAAGCTGACCTGTTGCGAGCATTTTTGGGAAAGTCGGACATCCCGACGAAAATAGAAGGCCGACAGATGATTATTTTCAAATTAGATGACGAACGGCGCTCCGTCGTGGGGCCTCTGCTAGCAGCCGCGATTCACCTCCTCGTTGTGTCCAACTTAAGTCG
The DNA here is from genome assembly GCF_036705145.1 of Microcoleus sp. B5-D4. Taxonomy (NCBI): domain Bacteria; kingdom Bacillati; phylum Cyanobacteriota; class Cyanophyceae; order Oscillatoriales; family Microcoleaceae; genus Microcoleus; species Microcoleus sp. B5-D4. The sequence continues at coordinate 47,272 of NZ_JAUBTV010000009.1, forward strand.
CCCTCGGAAAGATCCACTGGTTATTTCACTCGATGAATTTCCCTCCATTCGATTGGATCGGATGCCGCAGTGGATTAACGAATATCGCTCGAATGGAGCTTGTTTCATTCTAGGAATTCAGAGTTTGGAGCAACTGTACGAAGGGTACGGAGAGAAAATGGGGGCGGCGATCGCCTCTGCTTGCAGCACTCATATTTTATTCAATCCGGGTAACACTGATACTGCAAAAAAATACTCCGAACGCTACGGAGAAAAAGAAGTTTTGCTGAAAAGCAAGTCCACCAGCCGTTCAATGGGCGGCCAATCTCAAAGCAATCAATCTATTAGTTGGAACGAGTCGCTTCAAAAAATGCCGCTGTTTTCGGTGGACGAAATTTTGCGGTTCCCCCAGGGCCGGTGTGTAATTACGAACCCCGGCTACAGTTCCGGCGGCGAGGGGTCAATTCCTTACGCGCTGACTATACCTATTCCCAAAGCAGACTTGCAGCGGCAAAGCGAGAGTGAGGCTCTCTGGGATACAGAGGTCAGGTTCCGGCTGGAGAGTCGGGTGCAACTTGCAAGTCTTGACCAGCTTACAGCTGCTTTGTACGATCGCATTGAGGAAGCAGAACGGATGCTGCCTCTGCCAGACGCCGGAGGTAACGTTCCATCCCAATCGCCGATGCCGCCAGCTTCAGGCAAGAAATTTGGCTCTGACCCGCTAGACTCAGTTGTCAGTAAAACTGGGCGTTCTAGGCGGGTTTTTGCCACTGGCAGCATTGGCAAGCGCTAGCGGGAGTGTGGCAGCCAATGGAAAATTTTCCATTGACCTTGACCTGGAAGTTGGGATCGATTCGGATAGCAAAAGCCGCGATCGGATTCTGAGCGGCTGCGATAATAGTCTAAATCTCTACCTCTGGAATTCCCTCAATGTCGAAATGAGTGAGGGGCGCGCAAGCAGGCGGTGATGTTCTTCGAGCAGCAACAGGCCATCTCGCCTGTCCTGCCAGCGCGGACGCGAGCCAGTCTTTCGCCTGCGCGTGTTGCCGGCTGTCCCAACTGATTTCATGCCTCGTCCCCGGATGGGCGGGGTGCAGTGCTAACACGGTTAGCTTGATATTTTCTGGCGACAGCGAGAGAGATTCGGCTGCTGTCCACAATTTTACTCGGTCAGACCAATTTAATGCAGGATGGCGGATTGCCCATTCAATTAAATGGACGGATTGACGTTCAAGAAAAGCTGCATTGGCGTTGATTTGTACGCATACATCTTTATTAAGCCTAGCGCTAAACTGAGTATCGACTAAGAATGTAGGAGGTTCCCATTCAAATACCTCTGGAAATAGCAAACTAACTTCCATAATCCACTCATCCACTTTTGGATTCGCAAGTAGCAGGGGTTCAGTTGGAAGTTTCAAGAAAGTTTGTTTCATTGTTAGTTGAAATTCCTCTTGTTTCAATTCAATGGGAACTGCTAGTTGTGTCGGATTGGCTAGAAAACTTAAATCTGTGAGGGTGATTAATTGCATAGGTGGGTAAGACAGTTACAGCCTACCCAGAAGGCGCGACGCTAGTCGCCTGCATGCTATTTATTGATAATGAATATTTTGGTTATCAAATATTTATAAATAAGAGTTGAGCGACCTCAAGAAAAATACTCACGGGCGATCGCCACTTGAGAGGGTTTCGAGTACAGGGAACTTCAGTTTAAGGGCGATGTCTCAATGCCTGCGACTACGCCATTGCTGCCCAGGAACATTGTTAATAACCCTCTCAAGCAGTCATCATGCTTGTCGAGGTTAAGGAGCCTCAACGATTGACCTATCAAGGTTTCAGAGGCGTTGTCACCCGCGTCAGACCCGGAAGCGAAAAAACGAGCCAAACAGTTATAGGTTGCACTGCTCGGCTATGGTAGCGACGAGTTAAACTGCGACGCAGCAGCACTCAATGCTGTGCGATCGCACATTCAAACTCATTGGCAAACAGATCATCGGTTAGTGCCAGTAAAAAGGAACCTTACTACAAAGCCTGCTCGATCGCCCGCCGCGCCAATTCCACCTGTTCCACAGCATCCAGATAAGCTAGCGCTGCTGCATCCCAAACCACTTTTCTCTGCATCCTGTTCAAGACGATTTTCCCAAACTCGTACACCGTGCCGAAGCTTTGCAGCCTGAGAATCCGCTCAGCTATTGAGCAAAAACTCGGCGTTGGGTTCAATATCGCCACCACATCCGATTGAAGGAGCGATACCACCTCTGAACCCATATCGACTTTCAAAGTCGCTCCAACTTCCACAATCCGGCCCCAAAAACCATTCCACTTCCTTTCCGCTATTTTTTCTTTAGGAATAAAAGGGATTTTGACAATAACCCATGCCCCCGCGTTGTCTGAACCAAAGCGCGTTTTGACTCCCTCACCCGTAATTGGTTCGCAAGGAGTGCAAGTTTTACATTCTCCACCGCAATCGCTTTCTTGAACCGGCTCGCTACTAATGCTGCCCTCGGTTTTCTTCGAGGCGGAAGATTTTCTCAAAGCACCCTTAATCAGAGCTTTAGCTTGTTTCGGGGTTTTCGCTGCTCCCGACGAGATCGCAGCCAACGCCACTACTCGCTTGTCCTCCTGCATCTTCGCAAGTTGATACCCTACATCTATGCTGTGGTCATTAATAATGTCCAACCACTTTGCAGCCAATTCGGGGCGATCTTTCTTGAGCTCGTCGGCAGCTTTGACGGCAATGCGCCCTTTCCTGTAGTTCCGGCCGCACCCCAAGCCGACTATAGCCGCCACAATATTTTCCGTCAGTTCCATTTCCCTTGGAGTCAGACCTAAGTCGATCGGTTTCAATGGAAAATTTTCCATCAGCGGTTGCTGGTTGTCCGACGGCGGCTCTGCTGAGTCAGCAGCTTCGTGGCGAGCTTTCTTGGCAGCATGTCTGTTCCTCAGCTCTCTAGCTATAGGCTCCACAACAATTCCTTCCCGAATTCTCTGTACTGGACTTTGGTGGCGGTGGCGGTTTTCTGCCACCAAGACGAAGAGCTCGTCATCTTCAGTCTGGAAGGGGCGGACAATAACTGGGACAAACTTCCAGCCCAGCGCGGATAGCGCCCTCCACCGCCGATGGCCGCTAACGATCGTGCCATCTGTTTTGACGGTCAGCGGTTGGACGTAGCCTTTGAGTTGGATCAACTCTACCAGGTCAGCAATACTTTCGGTGCACCCGTAAATTTCCTCATTGCGAGGGTGAGGCTTGAGTTGGTCAAGACCAATATGCTGAATCGCGTCGCTGACTGAGAGCGACACAGTTTCATTTTTATTCATTTGGATAGCCCTGGTTGTTTATTTGGGGATTGGGGCTTTGTACCTTTGCCTGCTAAACCCAATAAGGTTTCCTAACAGAAAGCTGGGGTTATTCTCTGTCGGGGCGGCGCGGGCTGTATCGGCAGGTCGCCTTCACTGTCAAAAGGTTCGCTGCTTTTACATCCTTAGAATAGCATATTTCTTAAACTAGCAATGCGCTACATAATGGTATAAACAAAGACTATTATGTTTAAAAATTTTTAAACAATTATTGATTAATATGACAGCGTTTCTGATTAAAACTGGAGAAATAATTAAAAATAATTATAACAGAGCTTTTATCACGTTGTATTTCAAATTAACAATTACTACAAACATAATGTATGTGGGAGAATTTAGCCCATTTCTTACGTAGTTTCCACATTTCGGGCATCTCTGTGAGAGTTTTATTTTTTGATTAGCAAGCATTAACATTGGAGTGACTTTAGTTTAATTAATAAGTTTTATAAGGTGTTTTGGTAAAAAAAAATTCCCCGTTTAACTTGTTGCATTAGTTAAACGAGGGAAATGAACACTCGCGCTCGCCCCTAGATCGCCCCTACATCACTTCTAGATCGCCCCTACATCACTTCTACATCGCTCCTACTTTGTTAGCCTTACTTTCTTAGAAGGAAACAGTTGGGCGATCGCCAGAATTGCAGGCAACATGGAATCCCCTTTACGCCCAAGCTTCAGCGAACCCTCTAAGTCAAGCAGCAGGGACACCGCAGACGAAAGGGATGTTAGAGAAGCAGCAGCTACTTCTTTTCTCAGAAAGTACACTCGCTTCGGGTTGGCAATTTGACAAATCCGGGCAATTTCAGCGTCTTGCTTAACTCCTCCAACTATCGCCGCTTTTACCCACAACCAAGTTCTAAATTGAGCAATCAGCGTTGCACAAATCGCCAGCGGGAAAGTTTCTATTGCCAAAAGGTCAAGCAGCAAATAGACTGCTCTCTTAGAGTTATTTTCCCTCAGCGCTTCGGCAAGATGAAGGCTATTTTGAGTGGTTGAAGGAACCAGCGATCGCACTTGGTTTAAAGTAAGGTTCGCGCCGCTGCTCAGGGTCGCCAGCTTGTGCAGTTCTGATTCAGCGCGAGCAGGATTGTTCCCGATCGCAACCGCCAAATAATCAATAGCATTTGAGTTCAGCGACAGCCCTATTGCCAAAGCTTGAGTTCGGATCGATCGGGCAATGAGATCCGTTCGCCAGGGGGGAATAAGGTCAAACTCGAACAGCTTAGCTTGAGAAAGCACGAATTTTGCCACCTTCAGGCGTTTGTCAATAGAAGGCGCTACAAAAACCAGGTGCGTCTTTTCCGGCACCTGCGGGAGCAACTGGAGAACCTCCAGCGCCTCTTCAGTAAACTGTTTGAAATTACACCCTTCTACCACCACTAACTTTGCTTTTTCCGTTCCCAAGGCGGGAGTTAAGGCGCAGTCAACCGCCTCATTCAATGCCGAAGCATCAAAGCGGTGATAATTGAAGCCAATCCAAGCGGGGTCGAGGTTCTTTTTAAAGGCAGAAAGCTTTTTGTGAATCGCGTGGAGGTCATCCCCTATCAGCAAGCTAATCATGGGTTTTTCTCCTCGAACGACACAAGATAGCGGACGCCCGTTGCAGCCAGAAATATCTTCTGCACCTTAGCCGCGTTCCGGTTGAACTTGTCCAGGTATTGGGCGGGCACGGCCAGCACCGCTTTCTTTTCCGTCAGTGCTACCAGAGAAGCGGCACAGAGTAAAGCGCGGTTCTTCTCAGAAGTTGCTGAGAGCACTTTTTCCCAAATGGCTCGCTCTTTGGAACGGGGCGATCGCAACAAGGAGGTACTGGGCAGCTTCTGGGTGCGATCGGGCTGCCAAGAGTTGCCACTCGCGTTCTCTGCGGCGTGGGGTTTTAATTGTGGCACCCTTGCCAATCCCAGCAAGCAGAGTTCCAGCCACAGCGTTGGGTGAGCGCTCTTGCTGAGCTGCCATTCCGAAGCCTGCAACTGTTCGAGGCCAGCAGCGATCGCACTGCAGTCCCAAGCAGAGGCAATTTCCATCAGGGCCGAGTGCGAAATGCCGCTAACTAGCATCAGCGAACAGTCCGGCACGCTCGTTGCAAGCAACAAGTCCCGGTAGCAGGCTAGCAGCGACGCCAGCAGCATTTTAGGGCTTTTCCCGCTGTCAATGAGTTCGCGGGACAGTTGCAGCAGCTTCAGCGCGTTGCCGGTGCGGGCCGATTTCAAAATTGCAACTAAATCCGACTCCGGTATCCGCCCCGACAGCTCCAATACGTGAGAACTGGTAATTTCCTCTCCTAATAAGCTCAACTGGTCGAGCAACTGCAAGGCGTCCCTCATCCCGCCATTCGCGGCGCGGGCGATCGCAATTTTAGCTTCTTCGGCAATTGCAATTGACTCTTTCTGGGCTACCATTGTTAGCTGTTTGACAATGGCTGGGATTGGCAGCGATCGAAACAGAAACGTTTGGCAGCGGCTGTTAATTGTTGGCAGCACTTTGTGTTGCTCTGTTGTACACAAGATGAACACTACATGATGCGGAGGTTCTTCCAAACATTTTAGAAGAGCGTTAAAAGCTTGGGAACTCAGGCAGTGAACTTCATCTAAAATAAACACTCGGTAGCGGCTGATAGCTGGTGCGAAGTGCGATCGCTCGATCAGGGCGCGAGCGTCATCCACGCCGTTGTGGGAAGCCGCGTCAATTTCAGCAACGTCTAAGCTGCTGCCTTTTTCAATCGAGCGGCAGGACTGGCACTTGCCGCACGGCTTTACTGTGGGTTTGTCTGCACTCGTGCAGTTGAGAGATTTAGCTAAAATGCGGGCCGTTGAAGTTTTGCCCGTTCCCCGTTCGCCGGCGAACAAGTAAGCCGGAGCAATTTTATTAGTTTTGACCGCATTGGAAAGTGTCCTTTGGATGTACTCCTGTCCGGCCAGTTCAGACAAGCTACGAGGGCGGTATTTTTGAGGCAATGCTGCGTACATGATTGAATGGTTAGGTGTAATTGTTTGCTGAGAATTAGAGTCATATTTGCGGAGTTTGCACTCAGAAGAAGAGAGAAGTAAAAAACTCAATATTTTTACTTCTGCCAAGCGAGCCTTTTATGCAAAAGACATCATTCTTTGAAAATCGGCATTAACAAGTATTTGGCATCCATTAGGATGTTGGGCTTGGAGCGGTTGCCAGCAGGAACTAAAATGGCGGGACCGTCGCGCTGAGTGAGGTGCATTTGGAGTTGGGAACTAGCGATCGCTTTTGCACCTTCCAACAGGTATTTTATGTTGAATGAAATTGACAAATTTCCGTCTGAGTTAACGTGCGCCGCCATCTGTTCCAAGCCGTTTCCAAATTCTCTGAAAAGCGACAGTGACACTTGCTGTGCTTCGCTATTAATACGGATGCTGAGCGTTTTTTCTTTCTTGTCTGCCAGCACAGCAATTCTCTCTATAGCTTTGATGAAAGGTGCTTTTTCCAGCGTTACCTGATGTTGGAAATCCTGCTGCAATAAATCGGGATAAGCTGGGTATGCGCCTTCTAAACAGCGCGTTACTAAGCGCTGCGCTCCCCACCGGAATTCTATCAAAGCGCTTTCAGTGCTGTAAGAAAGCTCTACTGGGTCAGCGGATGTCCTGCTCGATAAAATTCGCTCCAGTTCGGCGAGCGATTTAGCTGGGACTGTAAGCTCTATAGGCTGTGCAATTTCTGCTTGTTTCTTCTTAGAAAAACCTTGAATTGAAGTATTGAGGACAACCAAACGGTGGCCGTCTGTGGCAGCAAATTCGAGGCTATCTTGGCAGATTTTGAAGTAAACACCTGTCAGGATGTGCTTGCCTTCATCGGTAGCGGTGGCAAACAGTGACCCTTTCAGGCCTTCTTTCAACGTTTCAGCGGGGATGCAAATTGTTTGCGCTGTTTTTACTTCAGGAATGGCAGGGAATTCTTCACTCGAAAGCCCTCGAACTTGATAGCGACCGCAAGCAGCAATTAGGGTAGCAACTGGACTGTTGTTAACAGCCTCTGGCGTGGCGCTATTCCCGCTATCTTCGCTATCTTCACCTTCGCGACTCAAGGCTTCGCGACTGACTAAAGTGATATCTCCGGGCGAGAATTTCCCGACAATATCGCTAAGTAGCCCGACAGGAATGGTCATGTCGCCGGGAGATATCACTTTGGCATCAAAGGATGTTTGAATGGCCAAGCTCATGTCGAAAACGCTGAGTTGAACTCGCTGCGTTTTTTTGCAAGCGACTAAGAGGACATTTCCTAACACGGGGTGGGTGGGTTTTGCTGGGACAGCTTTGCTGACAAGTTCGAGATGGTTGGCTAAATTGTCTTGCGTGCAGACAAGCTTAATTTCTGCTGGCAAAAGCTGGGGAGAATCGCCTGCGCTATTGGAGGAATTGTGCTCGGATTTTTCTTCAAGTTTTGGTTCATCTTCGACCAAAGGTTCGGTTTGTTCTAAGGGAACACTTGCCTTGGGTTTTATTTTGGAAAATCCGCTTTCTTTTTTTCGGCTTTTAGCTGTCGCGGTGTGGGATTTGGTTTGCATCTTTGTGCGTTAAAATAGCTGCTAAGCGGGGGCAGCGCTAGCTGCCCGGAGAATAGTTCGCACGATTCAGCTTGTCACTCAACTTTAGATATAAGATTTGGGTACGATTTTTAGATAAAATCTGAATTCAAATGCAATCTCTAAATATTGCAAATGTTTCCCGCCATAGTAAAAAAAGTAGGGTGAGTTAGATAATCAACCAGAAATTTCAACCCCTTACCGTTCAATCTGACGCACCCTACAAGTTAGACTAAAATCTCGCTAAAAAAATGACTCAAACCATCTCACTCACAGAAAACATCCCCCTGAAGCTGCAAATGTCACCTGCCATAGACATGACAGACGAGCAATTTTTTGCCTTCTGCCAGCAAAACCGGGATTATCGAATTGAACGCAACGCCACCGGAGAAATTACCATTATGCCACCCACAGGTTCCGAAACAGGAAATCGCAACTTTGATTTAATTGTACAACTGGGAATCTGGACAAGACAAAACGGAACAGGAATCGGTTTTGATTCTTCTGCGGGTTTCACCCTCCCCAACGGCGCGATGAAATCCTCTGATGCTGCTTGGATAAAACTGGAAAAATGGCAGACTCTCACTCCCGAACAGCAGCAAAAATTCGCTCCTATTTGTCCTGATTTTATCATCGAGTTGCGTTCTCCCAGCGACAACCTGCAACCCTTGAAAGACAAACTGCAAGAATATATCGATAACGGTGTTTCTCTCGGTTGGTTAATTGACCGGAAAAACCGTAAAGTTTACATTTATCGTCCTAACTCAGAAGTAGAATGTTTAGATAACCCCGCTACTCTCAGCGGCGAATCTATTTTACCCGAATTTGTGTTACAATTATCAACTATTTGGTAAATAATATGGCAATTAAAAGCAATTAAAAGCGATAAATTTACAGGTCAATACCTAAATACCTGTTTTAATTCTACGCCAAAACGCCGTACAAGTCAACCCCCCAGCCGGGGGTGGGCGATCGTCTTGTCAGATCGCAAGCGAGTAGGCGTAGCCAGCCACAGGCATCGCCCTTAAACTCTAAAAGTGCCATTCACCAAATATAAAATGGGTTCATTTAGTAACAAAAACCCGGTGCTTCGCACGACTACAACTCACGTACATAAGCTGATTGTGCGCTCGAATACTGTCGCGGTATTCTTTGACAAATTGAGCTTTTTGACTAGGACAAACCTGAGCAAGATACAGCAATTTAGTAGCGACTTTCCTGCCGATATCACTGCTATCAATTCCCACCTCCGTGAAAGTAGAGCCTTGAGAATTGTGTACAGTAATTGCCCAACAATTTCTCATATCTGCAAAAATTTCACAATGGTCGTACCATGCCTTCCATAAGCTCGGATTGCTTTTAGCATTTTGCAGCAACCTAGCATTGTCCTGTTGGAATCGGCAAGCGTCACTTTCGTGGAGGATGTAAATTTGGCGTTGGTCGCCTGCATCGGTTTTAACCTGGAGATTCCAGGCTTTATAGCCAGAGTACCTATCCTCTTGAAATTCGGCAATTTCCACTTCTGCTGATGTGGGCAGGATGACGGTTTTGCCGTCGGGAGCAATAACGGGAGCTTTAGCAATCAACCTCTCTCCAATAATAAATCTGGGAGCATTTTTTCCGTAGATTTTGGCTCTGATTTTGCTATTCCAGTAGGCGACGCGCTCGTTAGTGTAGCAGAGGATGCGAAAGCAATCAGGGTCTTGAGGGAAAGTAGAAGAGAACTTTTTTAAGGCGTATTTCAGCAGCGTTTTTTCTCTGACTAAGAAGGCTCCGTTTTTTTTATCAAGGCTGAATTTGGAGAAGGGTTTGAACGCCTCTTTGCTTTTGACAGCCGTGCGGCAAGCTGTTACGAATTCTAGCAGAGGGCTGCCCGCACCTTGCCTGACGACCTCTGTTAAAACGGCTTTTTCAGGCACGCTGAAGGATTGAGATTTTTTCTCTTCTATTTCGCCCTTATTAACAGGAGGCAATTGTGCGGGGTCGCCCATGACAATAAGCTGCCGATTGCTGCCGATGAGTAAAGCGCTAGCAATTCTTTCTTGAATAATATTCCACAGTTCTGCTGTAACCATACTGCACTCATCGAGAAAAATGGTGTCGTACAGGTGAAGGAAAGAAGGAGAAACTTGTTTGAGGATTTTGTTTTGCCCCTGTTTGACTGGAGCTAACCCCAATAGCTGGTGGATGGTCATAAAGTCTACTCCTCTCAGTCCTTTTTCAGCAGCCATCCGTCGCAATACGCCTACAGCTTTATTGGTGGGAGCGGTGAAAGCGACTCTCTTTCCGGCCCTGACTAATTGTTCTGCTACCAGGTTGACAAGGGTTGATTTTCCCGTACCTGCATATCCAAATAGCCCGAATACCCGTTTAGAACTTGCTACAAATTGTTCGAGGAGTTGGAGGGCGTTGTTTTGTTGAGAAGTTAATTGAAAATTCGGTTTTACCAGTGTTTGAATCATAGGGTTGGTTTCTTCCACTATCTTTCAAACACTAATCAGCGCTAGCTGAAATTTACACAATCATTAATTGATGGAGACGATAATAATAACTCTAACAGGACTTACGCATAACCTCTATATGTAGGGTGAGCCATAAGCACCTTACCGCTACCAATAGTTTATTTAAACACTTGGGGCGTAAATCTTGTATAATTTGTTCTGTTGATTTGACTGCTACTCAAATTTTCCATAGTTAGGACTTATGCACCCATCAAAAACTCTCCCAGTTATCAGTTGGATTGATAACTAGGAGAAATTGTGGAGAAGCGGAGTTATTAATCTAATGCAGGTACTTTGACTAATTCGACTTCAAAATAAGTTTTGCCCATCAATCTTGAGGCAAAACTGGCTGTTCTTGACTATCAAAAATAATCACAAATGTGCGATGTTTAACCAACCGGTGCAAAACCCGCAGATGCTCATCTGCATCGTTTCTCTTGCGAAATCGCGCCACAACAATACGCTGGCAATTAGGAAGTAAGCGAATTAAGCACCACGGGTGCAACTTCTCAAAATAGGTCATTTTAACCTCCTGATAACAGTAACAAATTGTGTTTGTGTTTGATTACCTGCCATTACCTTAATTGAAACAATATTGTCAAAGACAGGTCACGGTGATATTGACAATTGACTATATTTGTGCTGAAACCAGCTCAAATTATTTTTTGATGCTGAAAAGGCTTGATGTATATAAAATCAAAAACAATAGTGGCGCGTCTATTTGGAAATGAGGCATTAGAAATCTCCTCAGAAACTCGCAGGGGAGAGGGGGAGAAAGAGTTTCTTTGATCCATAACGGGTGATCCGCCTCCGTGAAACGCTTTGAAGTTTATCAATTTGAGAAAACACGGGCAACTGTTCAATGCACTAATTTCAAGCATACGCGCCACTACTAATGCACGTTATTAGTTATTATCTTCAGAAAGCCGACATAGCAAGGTTGCCAGTGCCTCTGGAATTTCCTCAAAATGTTCCAGCAGAAAGTCCATTACTGCCAGATGACGCAAATCGACAGGAGTAGGAAATCTGCGATTTTTTCCCTTTTTAAACCAACCCCGCACTGTAGAATTAGAACGGGAACAAATAAAAGCGATTTCCTCGTAACTCACCGCCCACTTGCCATAAAACTGCTTCGGCGTCATTCCCAATTGGCATTGGCTGTAAGCTGCAATTAAATTGCGCTCTCTATCTGTCAAAGTCTGCGGCTTTTTCATCCTCAAACCTCTCCAAATCTTCCTCTCGCGCCGTATCAAACTGACACCAAGCTGCGCTCTTGGAATTAGCAGCCAGCCAAATTATGTAGCACCACATCCAACAGTACCGACGCGGTTCGCAGTTGTAAAATTTGCCAATAACTATCCCCCAATCAGCTTCTTCGCCAACACCCGTCCAGCGCACTATGTCGCCGCACTCAAAGCGCGACGTGTGAATTTTGGCAAAATTAGCAGGCAATTCGATTGAAGGTGGCATCCCCTTCAAATCTCTTAGCGGCAGCGCCGAAATCAAATCTCGACTTCCTTTTAAGATTGACATAAGTTCATAGCTGTGAATCGATTGCACCTGACTTTTTTTGACAGGTTTTTCGGCAAATTTCTTGATAAAGAAATTACAGCGCGATATTCCCCTAAATCAATCAACTGAAATCAAGCTGTGTAAATTCCTTTCTCCGGCATAATTGCCCTGTTTTGAAGTTAAATGCTAAGCCGTGACCCGGGCAGGTTCCTAAATTAGGGTGCTTGGTATTTGGCAAAAGTTTATAACCTTTGTGGGGGCAAATATTACCAGGCAGCAAGGAGCAGTTCGAGTAAGCTTCCTCCAAGCGTGGCAAGAAGTTGTAGTCGGCTGAAAGGATTGGTATATTGCGGTAGCACAAGCGCACCACTTGTTTTATTTCGATAACTTCACAAGCTAATTGAACTCGTGCTTGCCAATCTTCAGCAGTTTCCCCATCTGTGAAGAATAAGTTGATAAGTCGGTCATGCCAAAAGCGAAAGTCAAAGTGATAGTGGAGCGGTTCAAACTTGAGAATTTCTGCATCAGAGTGCGGTCGCTCAGGAAGTATAGGAATCCAGAAAGGGATGATTTTCCCTGGAAATCTTGATTCCCAACTGGGAGGACACCAGCTTTTAACGCATTGTACAAGCGCTCTTTCTCCAATGGCTACTACTTGATTCTGTGTTTTATTTTTGTTACGGAAATAGGCAGGGTTTTTGGTCATTAATTAGTGTTGCTAGGAATTGGCCCTAATACCAATTCCTCTCATAGTTACAAGTAAAGATTGCGTTCGTTTAATGGTAATGATTCTGTTGTCAAAAAATTTTATGGATGCGTTGCAAAAATCTTTGCACTACAGAAATCGCTGTCCAATTACCTTTATTAGCAGCTTTGAGATATCGCCGGAGCAAATCTTCAGTTACTTGTTGGTCAAGCCAATGCCCCAATTCCACTAGCTCCTGCTTTTGTTGTTGATTGTGCCCTGCCAACAACTCAAACATCCCCAACTTCTGCAACGTAGAAATGTCAAAGTTTGCCAGTTCTTCCTCAATCCTTTGCCGTTGCTGTTCAACTTCTTCTGGTGACAGAGTGGGCAGCGGCGGGTGCTGGATGTTGAGAAATTTCTCTACTTCTGGGTAATCTCCGACGTACATCTTTCCTTCCAAGCGATCGCACACAATTGCATGGGTGGGAAATTCATCATCGGAACCGAGGTGGTATGGTTCCAGATCGAGGGCGAGAGCGGGATGTTCAGTAAGTGGCTCGTACACGGCATAATAACTGAAAGTCCCTAACCCTCTACCATCAGTCCAAGTAGCTTTGCTGCCCATATAAAACATGGCGAAGTATCGGGAATCACCAACGATACCCACCATTTCTGGCAGCATGGGCGGTAGTGGTACTGGTAGTAAATTCAAGTTGTGTCCGTTCATGGTGAGATAGCCTCCCTCTTTGAATTTTGTGTGGTTAATTGAAAGGGAGCCAGTTAACTGAAATAGAAGTCAATCCTAATTCTTAACAGCTAACTGGCTTTTTTGAGGGCGATCGCCCGTGATGAAGGCTTTCCTAGGTGAATGCGTTCGCTATTGTTAAGAATGGATGAAACTTAAATGAGCAGGTCACTCCCAATAGCGGCGATAGCCGCTCTTTGACCAGCCCGCTGGCTGAGTGCGATCCTCTTCTCCGGCTGCGCTAACGACGTATTTACGTCATCCTAGGTGCTCGCGAGCGATCGGAAACAAGATTTATTGTCGTGAGCGGTTGAAAAAAATCAGATCGAGCGATCCTCTTCTCCGGCTGCGCTAACGTCGTCAACAACCAAATGGAAGGTGTTTGAGAGCCTTCTTCACGCGCGCGTGACAGGGCTGCCGCTCTTTGACAAGGCCAAACCTGTCTTGTACTGATAAATTTGTCAGTTCAATCTTCTGACTATCAATGAATGAATATCCCTAGATTTTGACAAGGGCTTTTCGCCCGAAAATAGCTTAATTTTTTGAGCTTTTTTTTAGTGATATAGTAGTCGCTACCAACCAAAATTACCCCAAATATCTAACTTTTAAGGGGGTAAATATTGGCGGTTTGTGGGTGTAATGACAATCAGGATTCCGGTGTATTTACTGCTGGTGTCGCACTGATAAGTACCTTCGGCTTGTTGATTGGTGGAGTCATTTTTAATGATTTGGGCATTTCCTAGCATTTGCAGCAGTAAGTATATATCTATCTGCCCTTTGACTGGTTCTGTAAGATAGTTTTTATGGAGTTATGGGGATTACGTCAATTACAACTCAAGAGTCAGGAAAGCTTATTCACACCTCACTCTTGAGCAGGCGGCCCAAACCAGTCAGGATTGTCGCGGATAGCAGTTGCCTTTGTTTTAGCTAAAATACATCCGGCAAGAAATGGGTAGCCATCGCGAGCCTTGCGTCCAAATATCGCCTGAATTCAAAGAAGACTTACGGGAGAGCCCTTCAACTGTTGAAACAATCTGGCGAACCAAAGTCGCGATAGCTTCACTTCAGAATCCCGAGCGCCTTGACAAGCTGTTCCGGCTGCACTTCTAAATACCGCTGGAGGCTCGACAAATTTTTGTGACCTGATATCTCCATAATTACCCGCAGTGGCACCCCAGCATTGCTCAAGTTCGTGAGTGCTGTCCGCCTCATCGAATGTGTGGAAGCTCCCTTAATTCTTACCCGTTTGCAAGCTTCTTTAAAAATCAAGTCGGCCTGAGAGCGTGTCAAAGGCTTCGTACCCTCTCGCCCAGGAAACAAAAAACCCGCATCTGGATTGTAAGCCAATAAAAACTTAGCCAACATGGGATGTAGCGGCAGCGTTCGCGTTGCTGACTTGCCCTTAGTTGTCGCTTTCCGCAGCGTCACCACACCGCCAACAATGTCCTGAGTTGTTAAAGCTAACGCCTCTGAAATACGACAGGCACAATAAAAAGTCACAGCAAACAAAAGCCTATCCCTTGCTGTAACAAAACCCCGGTCGAACAGCCTAGATATTTCGGCGGGCGTCAAAATCTTAGCACGCCCGTTGCCTTGAACCTTCACGGCGCAGCCCTCCAAAATGGAAGATCCCTTATTATTGGACGAAAGTGCCCTTTCGTCAAGTCTGCCGAAAAGCTTTTATCGCTTGATGGGCCACTTGCGGGGCGCTGCGCCGAGGATGCCGGAGCCCGCGTCCTTTATTGCAGTTAGATTGGCTTTTATTGCTACTCAACTGACTTAAATTCTCAGGAAAGTTGATAATTGGCAATGTGGCGATCGCATCTATGAGGTCTCGGAAGGTAACAGGTTTAATTGCCGCCATAACAGTACGCTCAAATAGAAGTGGCGCTTGTAAGAATTTGATTATACTATTTTTTGATTCACTTTGCAAGTTGTTTTGCTAGTTTTGTTCCCCTTTAATAAAAAATTAGGATTTTATTGGAAAATCGCTTATTATGGTCAAAAGAACTGCCCAAGCCTTCGTAAGGCTTGGGCATTGTTATAAGTTTCGGAGGGTAAACGAGTACGCTGGTTGGTTGAGAAACTTTTCGTTCGCTGCTAGGACACTGAACGCGCACTTTCACTTAGTTCGGAAGTAGCAGATGCTAGGGTATTTGCAATCACCGCTTTGGGAGCAAGCTTGAGGATGATAGGCATCACAATTAGGGGATAATTTTCCAGCCGATTTTTGATTTGAGCCTGCAACCATTCAATAGAGGAATCAGAGCCGTTAACTTTTTGCTTGAACCCCAGTTCTGGCGCAGCAGCTTTGATGGCGCTAGCAATTTTGCGAGCTTGCCTAAGTGAAATTAGTGAAGTATTAACGGCAGGAACTGAGGTTGTGCTTGCACCTGAATGTGCGGCAAAATCAATAGGTTTTGCAGGTTTGTTTGGTGTTTTTTTGCCTGTGGTGTGATGGCGAGTGTGATGGGAGCTGGCTGGTTTCTCAATTTCAATTGTTGCTCCATTTACTGCACTGCCAATACCATCGGATGGTGTTGCGACTGTTGACACATTTACTTGGGTTCGATTGTCTGTGAGTTCTTCTTGGGCTGCTTCAGGTTTGTGCAGGAATACTGAGGCTAAGCAAAAGAGAGTGGTAAAAAGGAAAGGAGGAAATAGTACATCGTTGATAGTTTGGATAGTCATATTAACAGAAAACTCCCAATCAAATTTTTCGCGGTAAGCATTGCTAACCTTTTTTAGATTGCAACAGTTGACAACATGGTGCAGCATGGCTACACGGGCTGAAAAAACGGATAATTAACTTCAGCCTTTTGGATGATTAACTGAGGAGAAATACACCTCCTCTGATAATTAATTCAAAGGCTCCGACCTGCTGTACGAGGATCTAAGCGGTTTCAGGAAAGCGAAAAGTTGTGTTTTCTTTCTTCGCGATCGCCTCGCGCGTGACGGGCGCCAATGCGAGGGGACAGTGGCGAGTGAGCGTTCAGTCGCCACAATTAGCACTCTCTGCGGAAAGTGGTTTCAGTAGCTCGCTTTGTTTGTAGGCCGGGTGCGGGAATTGTTAGTTCAGCTGTCTTCCACTCCGCGACGGTAGGCGCGGAGATAAAAGTTAATCAAAAATTAATCGGACATTACTGTCATTTCACCCCTAACTTGGCACGCTAGATGGAACCATAAAATGGCACTAATAATGCCTGCAATGCTTAGAAATTCGTATATTACGCTAGCTAAACAATGTAAGTCTTTAACCGAAGCGAAAGAGCATTTTCCAGAACTCAAGACAGTAAATGCTCAGGTATTGCAGCAAGTCTTGAGAAGACTGGAAACCACGTTTGTGGATATGCAATCGTATTGCGAATGGGCTTTCCTCGGTTTAAGAACCGGGCAAGAATGCGTTCTTTCGTGTTTCCACAAATGTTGCCCAATTGCGTACAAGGCATCTCAATCAAGTTGCCTCAACTGGGTGTAGTGGAATTCATCAAGTCAAAGGATATCCCAGACGGGTTTGTGGTAAAACAAGCCCGCAAGCGTTCGTAAAGCATCAGGGTACTTCATCATGCTTTCGCTCTTGTGTGATGTTAATGTTCCTGATGTCATAATGATGGGGAATTCATCGGACATAAATTGTTCAGCCTATTTCTTTCGCTGCACTCGCAGTTCACAAATACAAGGCTGAACTGAGCATCAATCGCTCACGCCATAAATAACTCATCCTGTCCCCTCTTCTGCAAGCTCCAAGCGGTGCGCGTAAGTGTTGACGAATTGCCCCGAAAACAGGGATTTCACCATTACCTGAGCCCCTGCAACAGCTCTAACGACATATTTCTGAACTTCACCGCAGAACCTCACCACCGAGCCCACTTTAAGCTCAGACGGTGCTATTTTGGGTACTTTTGTCTCATAAGTGGGAATGACGTGATTTTCGGGTTCTATCGCCTCATAAGAAGCTGCAACTCCCATCCCTTCTGTTGTTAATGTCTCTGCGGGTTCAGCTTCCACTCCGAACACTTGAGTGGCGTGAGGCAATTCCTCGCCCAGAGGTGGCACACCCTCAGATATTCCTATATTATTATCCGACCCTGTGCCGCCAGTTCCCATCTCATTAATCTGTTGAGATAAACCAAGGGGAGGCACACCCTCAGATATCCCTATATTATTATCCAACCCTGTGCCAGCAGTTCCCACCTCATTAATCTGTTGAGATAAACCAAGGGGAGGCACACCCCCTGACATCTCTATACTATTATCCGACCCTGTGCCACTACAAACCTCTGCTAAACACTGATTAGCACCTTCCACCAAAGAAACTGCCAAAGTATCCCGCTGCTGCCAAGCCTCAAAAATCGCCTCCCTGCCATCTTGGGGAAACCCAAACTGGTAAACCCTAATACGCTTGGGCCGACCTTTAGCATCTTGTTCCTCCAAACGCTCCTGACGAACTCGCTGTAACGTAAACCCCAGCTTACCCCTTAAAATATACTGCACCACCTCCATCGGCTTAGCCTTGGGATTGACGCTGATGCCCAAAAAGTCTTTCACATCAACAGAACATAGCTTAACCCGCTCAGCAAAAGCTATCACTTGCGCGTCAGTCCCTCGAAATTCTTTATCTGGGTTTAAAAACTCCATCACTCCCAATTTCTTAAGTGCTTCCACCCTAGCTGTAAGTAAGCGCAAATCTTGGGGACAAACCTTACCTTTACCCCTCTCCTGATGTCCAGCCAAGTGATTTTTATCTCGCAACCTGACAAATTCAGGGTCATAACTTAGATAATAATGCAGGCTAATTTTTGGCAACCAGCCATCATCATCTCTGAGTTTTAGTTCGGGCGTAATAGGCACTCCATAAGTATCCCACAGTTGATATTTACGCTGCTTCTCAAGTTCTAGCTTCGTCTTAGCCCGCTTGTCTTTCAATTTCAGGTATTCAGACAGAGTAATGTTTTCAGCATTGGCAACTCCTGAAGCCTCAGCTACCTTATTCTCTTCCCTGATTACTTTGGCCTCATCACTAAGACAATTAGCTACAGCTTCTAAGTTTTCCAACTCCTTTTCTAAATTTTGCGCTTGTTCAGTTAGCTGTTCCAATAAAGCCCTGTCTTGGCAATTGTGAGCCGCCAACTTTTGCATTTGTATAATTTTAATCTCCTGATGTAATTGAGTCTCTCGACATAATGTTATCTGATGCCCTTCAGCCTTCAATCCCTCCAAAATAGCCTCTCTGTAGTTCCACATTCCAACGTTGATTCTAGCTGCCATTAAAGCCCAAGTCCGCAAGTGGACAGGGTCGTGAGCGATATCTATGTCAAAATCCACACCGTGCAACAGTTTGATATTAGTTTTAATGACTTTCTGCTGAGATTTAATTATTGCTCGATAACTAGCGCTGCCATTGCCAATTTTGCCGAAACCAAATTGTTGAGTCCAAACAAACCAAGGCACATTTTCATCCCTTACACGGGCTAGAGCTTGCAAAGCGTCATTGACGGCTACCGTCCCTTTAAAGATGCCAAAAACTGCTGTAAAGTAACCTCGGATATCGATGCTCACACCAGTGCCAATCGTGGGGCTGGCGATGATAATATCGTAGTTTTTGATGTGAGAATTGAGTTGCTCAATGCAGCCATAAGCGGGATGATTTGGATCTGCTACTGATTCGCTATCAATTCTAAGAATTCGATAATTGGGAAAGCGTCGTTGCAGTTGGGTTTCAAGGTTTCGACAAGACCATTTTCCTGTTACTTTTTGAGAGTCTTCTACAACCATAATACGCGGTCGGTATTGCTCTTCAGGACAAAATTCTGCACGGCTTTCAATGTCGCAGCAAGTGACTTTCCGAGAGAGAAGTTGCTCCATTTGCACATACAGCGATGCCGGGTTAGAAGTGGCAAAAAAAGTCACATCTCGCCCGCGTTTTGGCTGCCATTCGTTAACAACAACCCAAGGCGAAATAGGGATACCTGCTATCGCTATTAAGTAGTCTATGCTGTAATCGGATAAATCGGCATCTTGGGCAACAACTAAGCCTCCACTTGTCAAGACATTGTGGATGAGTTCTTGCAGAGTTTGCAAGATAGCGACTCGGTTTTCGCGGCAAGTTGAACTGTTTAAGGCGTGCCAAATGACTTGTTCGCACTCATCGATGATGACGATCGCACCGGACCAGTCTTCTGGATTAAAATTAGCTTGAGATAGGGGGTGGAGGCTGTCTATGCACAAGCCGTATCCGAACAGTTTACCCTCCGCTGAGTCTCTGGTTTCGTCGATGTAGTTGATTCCTAAGCTGGCGCAGATCGCCCTGCCTAGTTGAATCCTATGCGTAATTATCAAGACGCGGCGGTTGCCAGTGTGTAGGGCTTGTGAGACTAAGTTGGTCAGGGCTTGGGTTTTGCCGGTGCCTTTGGGGGCTTTGATGCAGGCTAACCCGGACTCTGGATAGGGGAGTTTCCCTAGATAGCGAGAATTTAGCTTTAAAGAGGCGGGATAGGTTAAAAGCCATGATTCCCTAGCAAGCCAGAATTGGAAGCCTTGCGCTTCATTTTTGAGGGCGCTGAAGGCATCCTCGCCCTTTGATAGCACAAAATCGTCAACGCCTTTTTCTGGCCCTGGCAGGTTGATGACTTTGACGGGGCATTTGGCGGCAGTGAAAAGGCGGCCGAGTTTGCCAATTTCCCGGTTGACGTTCTGGACGGTTTGGCGTTTGCTGTCGCGGTCGAAGCAGATGTAGATTTCACGTTCCTCTGTGGCGAAGTATTGCAGTTCGGGGATGAGGTAGGGGTCGCATTTTTCCCCTAGAGGGGTTTTGGTTCTGACACCGCCGGTGACACCGGGGAGGGCGATGGCGGCGTAACCCAGTGTGAGTAGGCATCCGGCTTTTTTTACGCCTTCGACGATGATGACCGGGATGTTGTTGTCCCATACCCATTGCCAGAAGCCAAGTTGTCTGTCTGAGTTGTCGATGGGGACACCGTAGCGTTCTGCGACTTTTGCCCAGATGTGATATGGGACTTGCAGGAAAAAGGCTCTAGTGGGGGTTTTGGGGGGGTGTTCGTATTTGACGGGTTTGATTTTGCCTTTGGGGTCAAAGGCATTTCGGGGCTGGTGGGGTTTGAAGCAGCCCCAATACATGGGTTGCCAGTTGTTGAGGGGGTCAAGGCCTGAGCACCACCAGCCGCCGTGTTCGATGTGGCTGTAGTGCTTTCTGGCCCACCGCCATTGTGCGTCGGGGTGGACTCTGCCGGAGGCGGCGTTGATTTCGTACAGGAGGTAGGCGTAGGGGGCGTCGCCTTTTAGGTCTTGGACGTTGAGGGCGATGAGGTCGGGGTCTATGCCCGAAGCCAGCCATTCGGACAGGGGGGAGATGGGCGCGTTCACAGCACACCTCCGGTGTTGGTCAAATGGAAGGGCTTGAGCCAGAAGGGGTCAGGCGGGGTTGAGGGGGTTGTGAGTAGGGGTAGGGGTGTTTCTCTGGTGTCAGCAAGGCTGCAGGCAATTCCCGTGTGTTTGGTTTGACAGCAATGCTTCCAGCACCTCAGATAAAATTCTCTCGTCACGTTTTAGATTTGGCAGAATTTGAAATCAATCCTCAGCCTGTCTGACTCGGCTGCTGCGGTTAGTGACACTCCCTCAAACTACTCAAACTACTCAGGAGATTTTTAGGCGCTGAAAGCTATACAGGGCAAAGGTTTCAAATTTAAAACTTTTCCGAATACCCCCAAAACTTTTCCGAATACCCCCAAAACTTTTCCGAATACCCCCAAAGTGTTTAGGCGCTGAAACTATTGTCAGATAAGAGATTCAAGCAAATTTGCTAATCTTTTAGGTGTTTAGCTGTTTAAACACTCTGCTGCTCAAAATGCTAAAAAGACCCCCTGAACTGGGAGTCTTTCCGCTGGAGCCACGATGCCTTCTGGTTGGCTAGTTACTCATTTAAGCCAAGGTGACGAATTATCTTGGTTTTCAGGCTGGGCTTGATGGTATGTGGATAGCAGCCGTTCTCAATCTGAGATAGCTGGGATGCTGAGATCCCCAGCTCTTTTGCCATTGTTCTCAGGCTTTCTTCCATAGTTTTCCGAGCTTCTCTCACCCATTGACCAAAAGCTATGGGTTCGGTTAGGTTGGCTGCTGGCTGAGCTGGCTTCTGCTTGTGGGCGGGTCTTTTGGGCGGTTGCGGTTGCTCTGGTTTTGGTTCGGGTTGTTGTGGGTGTTTGGGTAGCGCTTCTGGCTGGCGTAAAGTCCCGTTAAGCTGTAGCCAGGTTTCAAACCAGTGATTGGGCTTTTTAACTTTGCTGTTTGGATGCGCCCAGTCAGGGACATCGGGCTCGTAGTCAAAGAGGTACGGGTATTCAAAATTTCCCAGTGTTTTCAGCCCTCGATCGAAGCTGCGTTTTAAATTCGAGGCAACAACTCCCTTTCTCTTGGCTGTCTCTATATCGTTTTTATACCCAGTTCGTGTCAGCAGCGTCTCTATTTGATACCGACCGTTTTTGTGTTGTTGCAGGGCAAATAGGGCAAAATAAGCCAGTCTGAGGGCCATTTTTTCCTGGTAACAATCTAGTTTTAGCGCCTCGCTGGTAATGTAGCCAAATTCCCGCAAGTATTCGTGACCTGCAAATTTGTCAAACCATTTGCCAGGGCGATAAGTGATTTCAATATCGATTAAGGTGTTTTTGTCTTGTTGATGAAACACCTCGGTAATTTGAAAAATATCCCAGAGATTGGAGCGTTCAATAGTAAATATTTTATTGCGTATCCGCCAAGATTTAACGGAAACTTCTAATCGCTTTAGTAGATATCCATGATGAACTAAGGCTTTTAGTTTTTCTTCTTTAGAAAGGTATCGGGCTGGCTGGCTATTGGCGTCTCGTTCGGCTTTTGGGATGTAGTGTTTCTTTTTATTATTTTCACCAAAGTCAGCTAGGAGTTTAGATGCTGATACTGTAATTTCCTCTCTCCCGGCTTCGGGTTTGCGGAAGGCAATCATTGCCAGTGCGTAGTGCAGTTTGAGGGTTTCTTCTCCGAAGTTCTGGGCGATAATTTCCTTAGCTTGATAGGCAATTTCAGCAAAGTCTGTTAGGTCAAAGCGATCGCGGATTTGCAATTCCACTCGACCTTTGGAAAAATCTTTGCAACCATTTAAACTGGTTTCGCTTATTTCCCAGAAATCCATACCAGTGACTCCAGCCGTATAGACCGTATCTGTGATTGCACTACTGGGGCATTCTTCGTAAAATTTTGTTCGGCAGAGCCGGGGTTCTGTAGATGACTTATGTGACCGTTGCGATTGCTTTAACTTCGCGTTGGGTCTGTCGCTAAGGTTATTAGAGCCTGCATTAACCTCAAGGCTTTGATTATCGCAGATTTTCTTGCCAGACATGGGGGCGATCTGTCTCCACCTGTTACGGTCAGTCCATTGTGCTTGTCAGGTTGATGGGCTTGCTGGTTACAAAGCTTTCTCGCATCACAAAGTAAATCGCAGGGCTGTGGGGCCGTTGCGATCGCTCACCCAGTAGTGGCGGTGGCAGGGCTGGGGGTAAATGTCAGCGATCGCTATCAACTCTGCTACAGCAGTGTCGCGCCATTAGGGTACGTTCAGCATTGTTGAGTTTGAGTTCGAGCTTCAGGGGGTACATAGCAAGCGTGAGCGAGTCAGGAGTGCCAACATTGATACTTATTTTACCAGTCACAGGTCCAGAAAGACAAGAACACCGTGTTTTTTTGGACAAAAAGCACGTATGGGGCGCTCTACATCAATTTAATATGTTTGTGGGTCGGTGCTCGGCAGTCACTCGCAGACACGATTACCAGAACATATCTGTTGATTTAGAGCTTCTGATTTGGTATTATTGAAGGACTAACGCTAAAATTTTTGGCTCCCAAAGGGGCTAAAAATTTCGGCAAGGACTAACACTAAAATTTTTGGCTCCCAAAAGGGCTAAAAATTCCGGCTCCCAAAAGGGCTCTGACTATGACTAGGATCGGTGGTCATAACTGTCAAAAGACCCCGGTTATTTGATTTGTAAGAAGCGTTCTGGTTAAAGAAAAACGTTCAGAATGGGGATTCTAAGGTTGTTTTTCTGACTAACTGTTCGCTTTGACTCATCCAACAGCCTCACTTGCGACTCGGCTAGAGTTTAGAGTGAGGCAATATTTTTATATGAACTTACCATCGGCTTCTCGAACGCAGTCAAATTTTTATTGATTGCCTTCATTTGCTAACACTTCACCAGCCTGGTAACGAACTTCGAGTCATTCCCGAAGGCGATCGCATTCCCAATTGATGTAAAGAAACATTTCTGTTTCAAAGAAGAGGGATAACGTTCCCGATACGAAGTTGGAGTATTGGGTCGAGTAAACGGGTTTAATTTCCTGGAATCAGAGTTAAAGGAGAGGGCGAAAAAGATGACGTTTTGGGAATTTCAAACACAGGTTCGCGACTCAACCCTAACTGCCCCAATGAAATAACAACAGACATTGATAGATTAGTTGTTTCAGCAGCTTTAGCAATACCCGTACCATTTCGAGCTAGAGCGATGAACTCTCGAACTTTAAAAACTACAGGGTCGTTGGGAGGCGTGTAACCTCTTCGGATAGCAATGCCTAATCCCCGTTCGATGTCGCCGATCGTCGCCGTTCGATTGTCTGCTAAAGTTACGCTTGGCTCCTGCCCGGGCACTACCGTAGAGATGGCAATGCCATTATTAGTAGGTTGCCCGTCCCGGTGAACGACATTGAAAGTATAAAGGCGTTCAATTCCTTCAGGAGAGCGAGTTTTAACAAACAGGTTAGTAATGTTTGCTGTTGTAGCGCCAGGGAATTGTAAGGGTTGAATCGGTTGGACAAATATGGTTCTAGCTTGGTTAGTTTTTAATTCAGCATCAGTGTTAAAGACAGCCCTGGACGGATCTGCCAACCGGATGTACATAATGACTTCACCAGTCTGGCTAAAGTCAATAACGCTGGAACGGCCAGACCACACTTGAAGGTTGGTAGTTGCATTTGTTGCTGCATCTCTTCCTACAATTTTTAGGGCCGATGTTTGAGCTTGCCCAATATCGACATTGCTGAATGCAGTGGCAATTAGTAAGGCAGGAGAAAGTAAAGCCAGACGAATTTTCCGAGTGAGTTTTTTCATGGTTATATTACCTCCAAGATTTTTGTATAAAGCCCGGTGTGAGTAAGCCGAGTCGTGGAAAGAGGAAGTCCAAGAAGTGATTCTTGGAATCTCCGTTCCTTTAGGGCGGGGAGGATGTCAACTCCGTTATCTCTGCACTGTGACAAAGGCATTGACAAATACCGAAACTTGAGTTCCTTCTGGTACGATCGCCACGTTGCCTCGCTTCAAAAGTTCTTGCGCGTTGCGATCCGATCTTTCTCGCAACCGTTGGGCAGTAGGTGTAAAGAATCCCTCTAAAGCGGCTGCTAAAATGTTAGGTTCAGACGAGGTTGTTGTTTTAACAGCCGTACTTCCAAAAAAGCCGCTCTGCTGGCTGAAAGTTTCTTGGGCGGGTCGATTAATTATTTCTCCTACCCGCCCCAAGCTGCCGAGAATTCCCACTAAAATATCAGCCTTGGCTATTTCAGAACCTCTGTTAAATAAACTGTCGGCAATGAGAGGTTGGTTATCGATTCCGCGAACGATTAAGTATCCGGGAGGAATGGGTACTTGTTGGATGCGACCAGCAGAATCGGGGTAAACAAGCGCCACCACGCTTTGAGAAACCAGTCGATTTCCGCGCGTGACATTTTCTACTTGAGTGATTAAGACGGTGCCGGACGGTAAGGCGATCGCCCCATCAGTTCCTATCACGTCCTCGGTCAATTGGACGGCAAACCTTCCGGCTGTTGGGCTTTGACCTGCTTCGTCCCAAATCATCGGCACGATTACCTTGGCAAGAGCAGATGACCCGATGGCTATCTCTCTCATTGCTGTGCTGCCTTCAGTATTTTCGCCGGCGGTCGTGCGGTTGAGGATTCCAGCTTCTCCAGGGCTCATGACCTTGGTGTTTACAGCCGAGCCAGGAGATCCAATTGCGATCGCGGGTATCTCTTGCATTGGTGCAGCCGATTGTCGGCTTTTTGGCGAACTGACTAGCACTGGCTGCGGGTTTTGAGAAATCGGCGGCACCGGCTGCTGTTGGGACAATGGTACTGGTGCTGCTACTGGCGCAATTGCTACTGCACTGGGGGGCGGTGCCGGTACTGGCATTGCTGGCGGCACAGCAGGGTAGCTTGCCGCTGTCATCCCCGGCGCGATTGCGCTAGGAAAAGTTGCGGAACTGGCAGAAATACCTTCAGCATTTAGCTCTTTAACTGCTTGACCTCTGCTTTGCCCCAGAGAAGCTAATTGCGCCCAGCGCTCGTAAGGGTCTACTTTTTCTGGTGAAGGCGACCGGGGTGGTGGCGCAGGTCGAAGTGCCAGCAGTGCGGGTGGCGGCACAGGGCGCGGGCGAGGCGCGGGCGGTGCAGGTGGCTGTGCAGGGCGCGGTAACGGCGGCTGTGGAGGAGGAATGGTCTGTACCGTCCTTGGCGGTGGCGGATTAAAGTTTTGAACCGGCCTCGGGGTTTGAGACCTTCTAGCGACTGGTACAGGTTTTGGTGCAGGCGTCGGTTTGGAAGCAGGGGTCGATCGATTTTTAGGTTCAGGCGGCTGAACTTCTAGCGCCCGCTGCTGATCTTGAAATGCCAGCCGGCTTTTTAGTTCTCCTGACTCGTCTTTAGAAACTTGAGTCGGTTTAGGGTTCGGCGTCTTTGCCTGTTGGCGGACAGGTTTAGGAGCAAAGAACACAAACCAAAAGAATCCCAAGATGCCGAGAACTGCGCCAGTACCCATTAATACTGAAAACGTCCGAACTTCGGGCTTCTCAGAAACAGAGCGGGTTTCTGCTCCTTCGCTGTCCTGTTTAATTCTGTGCTCGGAGGCCAATAATTCATCGGCGTCTCCGTCATGCCCTGCCAATTCTCTTTCCTCCTCACGGCTCAACTTTTTGCCATTGCTGCTAGGGCCATTAGGAGCGTTAGCTGCCTGAAAACCGTTAGAACTGTTGGAAAAGTTATTGGCTCCATTAGAGGAGTTGTTGCCATTAAAACTGTTGGAAAAGTTATTGGCTCCATTAGAGGAGTTGTTGCCATTAAAAGGGTGGCTAGTTGTGCTGCTAGGCGGCGTACTGTAGGAACTTTCTTCAATTTCATCGGGTTCGCCATCAAATTCGCGCCAATTTTGAAGTTCTTTTTCGTTCATGTTTTTACCTGCTATTAATTGGGTTTAAATTCGGTAATTTTGTTGATTTCTAAGCCCGCCGAGCGAAGCTCATAAATTTTCTGTTCAAAAGCTGAGGCTTGGCTACCTAGCGGCGGGGTTTGGAGTTCTACAGCTTTGATTCGGAAAGTGCGATTGAAAGGAATTCTTTCATCAATTCCTGACGTGCGATCGACGAGCAACCGGGTAGCAATCATGTCAATTTCCCATTCGCCCGGACGGACTTCTCGGGGTTCGGATAAAAAAGAAATAATGACAGTTGCTCGCAATTGACCCGTAAAAACTTTATTGGGGACGAGTTCAGCTATGTCAGGGAGAGAAGCTTTGCCAAAATTGGGTTCTAGGAGTAACGAAGCAAAATAACTGCTGGTAGGAACTCGTTTGGAATTGACTTTAATTCCTGAGTCTGTATCGTTAGTTCCTGGTATTTTATTGTCCCAGTTGAAGGTTAACTCGGCCCAAGTTTTGACAAAGTTTTGGATAACTGAGGGATACCGAAAAAACCTGTCTCGTTCCGCTACATAGTAAGTTTGACCGTTGATTAGCTGGACTTGCGTTGTCTTCATAGCAGCTACCGAGTTGATTCGGTACGCGACGAACAGGTGCAGAATTAGGGAGAGGATATTCACTCCAGTTAAGATGAGGAAGCACAATGCCAGTAGATTTTTAGCTTCTGGCAACAATGCAGTTTGTGAAAATCTTTGTACCTTCATAAAACATTTCGGTAAGTGTGAAAAACCCGTAGTCTTAAGTTAGGGATAAAACACGGCCCGAGTAGCTTTAGCTACTTTCCAGTCCTGGCGCTAAAAGCACCTGAGGTTAGTGACCGAATAATTAGTAATTCGCAATTACTAATTCGCAATTTCTAATTAAACAAAGCGAGCGCTGAAATAATTAGTATTTCGGAATTTCTCATTAGTAATTTATAATTCAGGATTAAAGAAACCGAGCGCTAATTCCGAAATACTAATTATCAAGAAACGAATTACTTTCACTACCTCGCATTTATGCGTGGGTAATTACGAATTCTCAATTCCGAGTTACATTGACATCACTTAAATCCTTTGTTCATTGCCAAATTAGCGGCTGCTCCTATAGCGTTGCTCAAAACATCGATGAGTTGTTTGGCATTGCTAGCGATGCCGCTGTACAGGGCAATTCCTCCTCCGCCGGCGATTAATAGAGCTAATCCGGGTGCGAAAATGCTGATTAAAAAGAGAAAGGCAACATCGCTAGCTAATTCGGCTCCAGAATTGACTAGCACGGTGGCTGCCAATCCGACGACGATGTTGTATCCAAGTTGGACGCCAAATAAACTCAGAAATCCAGTTGCCCAAGCCCAAATCGGTCGGCCCTGCAAGGGAAGTAGCGACAGCCCCATCGCGATCGGCGAAAAGAGTGCTGTTAGTAAGAGCGCTGCTTCAAGGATGTTGACAAACGCCCACTGGATGCTATATAGAATGAATCGGATGATTGGCACTGCTTTTTCTCTAAACACTGAACCTGGGTCAGTTATAAAAGTCGCGGCATCTTGAGCAGCGCCGGGCAAGCTATTATTCCAGAGGATTTCAGCAAAAGCCCGCAGCGCTTGCAGAGGGGCTGAGCCGGCGGCTTGCCTTTCAGCTTCGCTAACAATTTTCCGAGCAGCTTCTTGCTTGGAATTCCAGCAAGTAACCAGCTCTTCTCCTACTTTATTTCGGCATTCGCCGTAGAGATTTTCGAGTTGTTGCCGGCCGATGTTGCTGATAGTGACGTTGGCGATCGCGTCCCTAAATGTCATTTCTCCTAGTTGCGCTTCGAGGACACCTTGGACTTGCCTGTAAGCAAAGCTCCTGGTAAAAATGACGGTATTTGCTAGCAATTTGCCGTTAGCGCCGAGGAACAGCATGATGACGAGCGGCCAGACGAACAGTGCTGCCAGTTCTGACCATGACTGCTTTTCGATAATGTCTTTCCCGCTGCTTAGAGTTAAGAAGAGGATGCTGACGGCTGCTAGGGTGATGCCGAGCGATACTAGACCGACCCACAGCCCAGAAGCGATCGGGTCAATCGTGCTAATCCAAACTTTGTCCCAAGATTCTGAGGTAGTCTTAGCCAGGTTAATTGACTCGCTCACAATGTCCAAGGATGACCCTTCTGCACCACTTGTCGGTGGCGTAATTTGTGCTAGAAATTCCATCATTTGTTTTTCGGGAAAATTTTCAACTTTGTATTCAACAACACGGTCAGTCTGCACGCAAACTAGGCAATAGTCATCGGTGATGTCTGCTTGCTCCCCAACTTTGCATTCAAGCCAGCCGTGTTAGAAGCGCTTGACAAACTTTTTAAGAGCGATGCTTGACAATTTTTTTTAGAGCGATACAGTCAACAGCTACGCTCAATTTGTGTTGTCAAAATCTTTGCTAAGCCAAGAGACGATCGCGAGTTCAATTTAACTGCTCGGAGCATTAATCGGGAGCGGCGAACCTGTTAGTTGAAATCGGGGTTGTGCTGCTGCCACTCGGTTTTCCCAAGTAGCCGCCGCCGGGGAGCATCAGCATTCCCGCCTGATAGCTGGCTTGGTTTCCAGACGCAGTGCTGCCTCGGCGATCGCCCGTGTTGAGCGCGGATATTTCCTTAGCAGCTTGCGACAGCAGCACGTTATTAATAGCCCGATCTGTGCGAGCTTGCTGAGCTTCCTGTAAATTTCGCATCTGGACTTGTGCGCCCAATGCGGTCTGCTGCGAGAGGTTTTGGAGAATTTGTTGAGTAACGTCGAGGCTCTGCGATTCTTCGCCCAATTGGACGTTTTGTTCGGTATCTTGTCGAGTTGCTTCTAATACTTGGAAGCTGTTGTTTTGAGCTTCTTTGCTGAGGGTTGCTCCGTCAGCTATGCCGATAGCGGCGCTGCGCTGAGCTTGAGCGTCTAAGTCAGACATGATGGTATATGAACCTTTGCCGTCTAATTTGCTCGACTTAGTTTCGAGTAAATCTGATAGTTTCGTTCCTTCTGTCTGGGATGTTGGAGCTTTAATAATTTGGCTGCTGACTTGGCTCAAATCAGGAATTTGGATAGCTCCGAGAGAAGAGGAAAGGAGTTCGTTTAAAGAGCCAAATAGCTCGTTTTGCACGAAACCTTGGATGTCGCCGATAAAATCGTTGACTTGTTTGAAAACATCTTCAATGGGAGCTAAGAAACTTCCCGCAGTTGGGGCTGGATATCTCACAGCCGATTCTTGTGTACTTGGGATGAAAGCGTTTGGGGTTGGAGATTTCACAGCCGCTTCTTGTGTACCGGGTACGAAAGCGGTTGGTGCTGGAGCTTTCACCGCGACTCCTTGTGTACCGGGCACGAAAGGAGGAGTTGCTTGAGCTAAACTTGGTTTGACTTGAACGATTAATTCCAAGCTGGCTAATAGGGAAACTGCTGCGAGTTTTGTAGCAGGTTGCTGCATCAATTGAAGTCGGTATTTCATGGGAGTTATTTTGGTATTTTTGCAAAAAATTGAGAATTGTTGCTGTGAAAGTCGGATGCCATTTTTTGTTGAGCCTTGGCAGCTATGGTAGTAATTTCTAAATTTTGACCAATGTGGTCGAAGCCTTTTCCTTCTTTCACTGCTGCAATGTATTCTTGGGTGAAATGCTTTAGCCCTTGAAGCTGCCCTTTGAGGGTAGGAGGATATTGAGCCATGATGCGATCTCGGGCTTCTTTTTCATTTTGATTGTTAGCAACTGATGCCAACATCATCTCTCCGGGGTAGAATCGCGCTCGCCAAAATCTTCCTCCTTTCTCAATCAGCCAGCACGAGTAGAGGTCAGCAGCCCTTGGCAAAAAAGATTCCGTTGCATTTGAACTGATAATTTGCGGGTCGTACCCCAAATATTTGTGAGCGGCTGCCACCCCAGAATTGGTTATTCTTCCGGTAATTCGGTAGACCATATTTTGCAGAATTTGTGCTCCTGCGGAACATTCGCAGATAGCATCAAAATCTTGGCTCAATAGCAAGACAGCTATGCCATCTTTTCTGCCAGTGGCGCAGAGTTCGCCGACAACTGATGCAAAACCATCTTTTTTGAGTAGGACGCTCAATTCGTCTCCAATAAATAAGCTTTTGGGGTGAGAAAGAGCGTTGCGGATGCAAGCAGCATGGGCGTTAATTGCCATTAAATAGGCATCTTGTTCGTTAGACAGTCCCGATAGGGCAAAGAACTTAACAGCAGGTTCCGGCGAAAACGTGCTGGGCTGACCGATCGCTTTTCCCAAGCGGGATGTTAGCAAAGCATTTCCTTGGCTGAGGATTTGATTGATGGCTAGCCTATCCAGTTCTTCAAACGATTTGAGGTTGAGCCTTTCTTTGCTGCAAAACCTCAGCAAATCTTGGAGAGTTGGCATTTGCTGCCATTCGGGAGATTGCCACCCTCTTTCAAATGCCTTGTTGTAGCGAGCGATGATTTCTGGATCTCTAAGGTACATATCGAGCATTCGCAGGATAATTGAATCTACCCGCTGGGCTAGGTGGGGATGGTGAATTTTGCCCATTGCGATCGCCACCAGAGCTTTGCGGATAAATTCTTTCCAAGATTCCATCCGCCGCTCTCTTTCAGCTTTGTCGAACTTGCGGAGGTCTGGCGGTTCTACTAAATTGCTAGATCCTTGACTGATGTCGTAATATGCGCCTTGGTCGCCCAAAAGTTCGATCGCGGTTTTGAAGGTACTGTTACCCCCGCTGCTGATGTCCATCCCGACAACAGGGATATTATTCGCCAGAGCTTCAGCGGTAAAACGCCACCCCAAAACGCTCTTGCCTGAACCAGAGGAGCCAGTAATTAAAGCGCGGCTAATTTGGCTGTAGAACAAGTCAATAAAAATTGGCTTTCCGCCTCGATGGGTAATAAATTCAACTCCTTTTTTATCCAAATCGCGGGGAACTGTTAGTGGCAGAATTCCAGCAGCAGTTTCAGTGTCGAGGGTGAGGCGGCGTTCGCTCAAAAATGAACCGCTATGCAGCAACCATTTCCAAGTAATGGGCAGGCATTGCAGCCAAATATCCCAGGCAACGTTCCGTTCGCGGATGACTTTCGCAGTTCCAAAACTATTAGAGAGTACGTTACAGGCTTGGCTTAATTCTTCCGCAGTGTTTCTGTACACTAAAAAGGCAACGGCTGCATTGAGGGGTACGGCTCCTTGGTAAAGCCGGCGCTGGGCGTCGAAAGATTCCTCCTGTTTAATTTCAGCGCCAATATCGCGCCCTTGCCCTTTAGTTATAGCTCTGCTGCTAGCGGCTTTTGCTCCTTTCGCTTGTCGGGCCAAGTTATCATTAATTACAAGGGAATTTCCGGCGCTAATTTCTACAATAGCTTCTGTATCGCGGACGTAGCTTGAGGACATCACCTCCCAAATCCATTTCAATTGCTGGCGGGTATTAATCCAGCCTGCGGGCGCGTCATACATTGTCAGAACAGCGCATTCTTTTCCCTTTCCCGTCAGATAGACGCGGTTGTTGCTCTTGCGGTGTTCGGGGCAGGAGGATACGCCATTCGTTCCTTCAATCAAAACTGTAGAAATGTGTTTTTCAGTCGTCTTAATTTCACTGAGCTGATAGCCAGAAAGCGTTTCTTCAAGTTTAACAACTTGAGGGATTTGCGGTGGTTTACTGCTGTTAAATCGCTGCCACAGCCACTCCCAAAGTTCAGATGAATTCATGGGACTAATTTCGAGTCCCATTTTGGTATTCAGGAGAATTTCCCAGCGGAGGAATCCTTGTTCAAAAGAGTTGAGTAGCAGTTTCGTGTAAAATTGCTCTCTGTAAATTCGCGTGTTGCCCGCAATGGTTTCCACAATCGAATCGCACAATTTTTTGACCCCATCAATGGCTTTGCCAATGAAATCCCTGGAGATGGTTTCGCCTTCGTTATCGGCCGTCCAAGTACAGAAAGCAATTTGCTCCCATACCTGCCTGGTACCTTGATGAGTTTGTTGGCGGAGGCGGTACTGTTCATTTCGGAGCAGTACAGATACGGGTTGGAGTTCAGCGGTGTCAGCCAATTGCTCTAACTCTTTTTGCCTCGCAGCATCACTGCTGTAACAGCCGGTGCAGAAAGTGATTTTTTCACTGGGTGGGATGTCTTTCATTCCTTCTTCAAGAGAAGCTGCAAATGCCGACACTTCGTTCCTAAACAGTAGGTTGTGAAGCCCTCGGAGGCGGAATCCAAATACCAGTTGGTAGTTAGTCCCGTTATTGAGGAGCATCCCAGACACTTGCCTGCCATCTTTTTCAATTTCCACCAAACAGCAGAGGTTAATTTCATTTTGGAAAGGCATAAATTTGCTCCTTCCACCATATTGATTGGGTACAATTTTGGGCTTCAATTTGACTCGCATTTGCGAATCGTAAGGCTTGCCTTGGATGCTAGGAGGGCGCAGGGAAGAGATGGGAGAAATATAGAAGCTGTCGCCGTTGCACCACTCATCTCCGGGGGGCTTGCGGAACTTGTCAGTAAAAAGGTGGGGTTGATTTCCTGTTAGGAGCCACCAGCTTACAATCAGCCAAAGCGAGACAGTGAAGAACCAACCCAGTCCCAGGCTAAATAGACCCATCGTTAAGATGTATGCAATGGCGGTCAAGAAGCACCAAGGTAGAATTTGATTGGCTGGAATAAACCCGATACTTGCTTGTTTGCCCAGGATTTTATTGACTCTGATAAAGTCTTTTTCGGGATCTCGCAAAGCCATTGGTGACTCCTTTTTCTTAGTTCCAAAAGGTCAAACTTGTAATCACTCCCAGCGGAGGAAGGTTGGGAACCAAGCCGGCTGTAGTACCGCTGCCGTCGCCGACGAACAAGAACGTTATTACGTCTATGGCAATCACAATGCCGAAGGCGAGGGCAATTTGGGTGACAATTGGACGCCAATCATTGCCTTGTTGCGCTTGGTTGTAAGCGAATAAAGCTGCGGCGGCTACTAGCAAGAGAAATACGCCTCGAATGGCATTGAAAATTAAAACGATCGTTGATTCGTCAATGGCTGTTCCTCCTCCTGCTGCTCCAGCTTCGCTTGCTAGATTGGTCATAAACGCTTGGAGACCGCTTAGAAAAATGGCTTGTGCTGGGGTCTGAAAGTTATTCAGGAACATTGTTATTGTTATGACAGCGACAGCTAAATGCCAGAAGCGAATTTTGCTGCCCAGCAGTTTTTCGAGGATGGGAACGCTGCGGGTAATTTGCCATAGTCCGAAGAACACCAGAGATGCACAGCTAAATACGCTGACAAATAAGGGCTGGACAAGAGTTAGATAAATGGCTGCAATTAGGCAAATTGCAATGAAGGCTAAATCGGCGTTATTGAGCTTGAATTTACGCATGAATGTGCTAAAATGCCTGCGGCGCTTGTGGGTAATGCCTAGGTTAGTAACCCTTGCGCGATCGTTATGAGAGCGGTAGTTGTTGTTCAAGTAATCGTTTTGCATTGAATTTTTCCTCAAAGTGGTTTAAGCTTGCAATTCGTTGCGGTCTTCTCGCGACTGTTCTTTGCGTCCTGGCGAGGTATAGTTGTAGTTTTTAGATGCTTGAGAATCTCTAAATTGAGTTTTTTGTGGCTCTGGGGAGCCGACTACAGCCTCCATTTCTTCAACAGCAATGTGGCACTGTCGAACGTCTGGCGGCTTTCCTTTGACCAGAACGGCATCGAACACTTGTGTGTCACCTTGGCGGGGGTCAGTTCCTATCAGTTGTTTTGACCCGTCCGGCAGATCCAGGATTTCAAATTCGTATTTGACTGCCCCGGTCGTGCCGTCTTCGCGACGCGATTCTTTCCAAGGAAACACTGGATCTTTTTCCCCGCTAAAGCGTTTGGGGAAGGTGTCCTGAAACTTTTCAACTAAAGCCTGGGCAGTTGCTAGCTTGTTGTATTCTTCTTCTGACTGAGGCAATTTGAAAATGGCTTCTCTTTCTTCGGGAGTTAGTTTGTCTTGATTCGGCTCAAATTTCCAGCGCTCGCCATTCTTGGTTCCCGAAAAAATTTCGGTATTATCGCTGCCTTTTACGACAACTTTAACTTCGTTGTTTTCAGCAGTTACATTCAAGCTGCCGCCACCATCAAAAGCAATACCCGATTGGGGAGACTGCCCCGTAGCGAAAGCATAATTGACCAAGCAATCTGCTACAGCTTCTCGCTGCTGCTGTGCTTTTGTTTGAGCTACCATTTTGCTAAGAAGATCCTCTGCTTCGCTTTCCTCCTTGTCGATACTGTTAGGTGCAGTAACTGTGGGCTGAACTTTTTGACGAGTTTCTGGCACTTGTGAATTAGGATTAAATTCTGATTCAACAGGCATCTGAACGGTCATTTTATGTTCCAGTTTGTCAACGATACTTTCAAGGCGATCCAACCTCTTTGAGAGGTGGCCTAAATAGTCTTGAATTTGGTCTAGCTGTTCGCTGATGCTGGTATCTTTATCGAGCTGTAGAGGCTTAGATTTCTGGGAGTTTGGGTTGAGCTTGCTCTCTAGATCGCCAATCTTTTCGCCAATTTGAGCTGCCTTGGTTTCGGGATTGTTGATTTTAACTCCCTCGGTGACCTTGGCTTCAATGTCGCGATCGCTTCTCTGAGGCTGGCTCGTTTCCAATTCCTCTGGTTCAGTTGCAGCAGGCGGTTCTAATACCTGCTTAGCCCGTTCAGCAAGTTTTTCAGTGCGTGTATCTATCGCCTCTATGCCGGAAATGACATCAGCGTGTTTAGCACGAGTCGCAACTCGGTCGGCGCGATCGTTTAATGAGTCAATTTGTTCGAGAATTTTTTCGAGTTTTTCTGCCTGTTCCTTTTCCCTCGCTCGTTCAATGTAATCAATTAGATCTCCAATACTCTTGGCTCCAAGTAGACCCATTAAAGAGACAGTTTGGACGGTTAAGCCACTTACGGTTAAGCCGTTAATTTCGCTTCCCATAGAAGCGACACTTGCACCTTGACGATCGGTTTCTTTTAGAACAGTTTCAAGGGTGTCGAGGAAGGGATATTTTGCGTCGGGGTGTTCAGCAAGTTTTTGCTTGATTTGTCCGTTATCATTCTGAGTTAGAACGCGGCGATTTTTAGCTATCTTGCCCAATACACCATTGGAGATAGGAGTATCTTCATCATCAGAAAGTAGTTCTTCAATATTATCTTCTTCCTCCTTTTTTTGCGTTTTGCTGGCATTTTTTTGAGAAGCTACTGACTTTCCTAGCTGGCGTTTGGACTGCGATGACTTGCGAGTTTGCGTATGGTGGCTGGGAAAGTCTGCATCTTCTTCTAAATCGCTTAAGTCATCTCCCAATTCATCATCTAGTTCTAAATCGCTTAAGTCATCTTCCAATTCATCATCTAGTTCCTCATCAAATTCTTCGGAAATGCCGTCCTCCTCTAATTCATCACTGGCATCCAGCCCGATTAAGTCCATAATTTGGGATGGAGTATAGTAATTGTTATTGTCTTTCGTTTCAACGCCAGCCTGTTTCAAATTTTTAACTAAATAGACACCGCTGGTTCTCTGGCTGGGGTCTTTAGTTAAATAGAAAACAAAGCCAGATACCTCGCCTCCTTTTCCTTCAGTAACTAAATCCATGCTGACACTAGCTTTCTGATTGCCAGAATCATTGATTCTGTCGGGTCGTTTGTTGAAGGATTCAACGAAGTTTTTGAAATCTTCCCAGTCCTCAATGCCACCTTCTTCTTGGATTGTTTCTATTGCAGCATCGAGGGTTTCCTGAATGTGTTCCAGTTTTTTGACGTGTTTGGGATCTGTGGCTGTTAGGACAGACCAAGTACGCTTTGGGGCAGAAAATTGTCTTTTGGAGTTGGGCTTAGTTGAGAGTTTTGCCGCCATTCTTTCTCACCTCCTACGAGGAAAATTGAGGTTATCATTAGGTTTGAGCTTGAACTTTCAGCAGCGCTTGAGATTGTCAAACAGGACTATTAGCTAGTTGAGCGATCGCTTTATTGGTAATCCACAAGCGGGGGTATTTGTTCGCAGGTTTCGCTCAAAAGTTCTCTCCTGACTTTCCCTCTTAGTTCTTGGTGATATTCGCCTAGCATTCTGCTGAATTTTTGCAGAACTTCTAGACTTTGTTTGGGTAACTGCCCTGCTTTTACTGCTGTCTCTACACCTTTGGTCATTTGGCAAATGTGCGCGCTCATTTTTCGCAGTTGGACACAAGTTCCTTCATTGATAGCGGGGACTGTGCGGTTAGGGCTAAAAGCGCGTTTGCGCAAGTAGTCAGACAGGTTTTTTTCACCTGCTTCTGCGGCACGCTTCACTAAATCTGCCTTTTCAAAGGTGGTTAGGCGCACTCGGACTACTTCAGTCTTTCCGTTAGGTTTGGAAAGTTTGTTTGTGGGGAAACTTGCAGTTGTAAGCACATCAATTTTCTAGGGCTAACTAATGGTTTATTAAGGCCAAGTTAAACAGCAAGGGATTAGGTCAGAGCGGTTGTTGGCATCAAGTTAACTTAATCCTGAGCAACCGATGCTCGCTACAATTTCCTGAACCTTGATGGTAAGGTTTGCGCCGTAATTCATCCATTGCTTTTATTGATTCAATTTTCAGCAATTCTGTTGGAGATGAGGCTGTTTCTTTCGGTTTATGTTTTGTTCGGTCACAAGTCGCATTAGTGAGAAGTTACCAGAGCAGTTTCTATCATCCAGATGGCTGATGGGAGGGTGAATACTGCGGATTGGATTGCTTGTAGCCTTTGACTATGTTGTTGTTTGAAAGTTGGCAAAGTGCATCATTGTTGAGTATGGTTTGCAGCCAATCGTACTTTGTTGTTGAGGACGGTTTTTGGTTTGCGATCGCCGTCGCTCAACAAAGTCTTAATATTTCGTGCTGGAAGTTTAAGCAAGTCTGAGTTGATATTCCCAGAAGAATCGCTCTGTATTGTTCGGGGTGCGACACAAGTATTTCCAAATGTCCAAGTGTGTGTCCATTGCCAAACCTATGACGATATAAGATTCTTCCTTGTCTGTCACTGCATCCCCAAAGTTAAAATCCGGTTGCGCCCAATGGTCAGGCAGGGCGATCGCATTCGGTTCAGGGGCAGTAGCATTGGTTGGATGCGCCATTTCAGTGGGCGTGTAGTGTTTTTGTGGCATTTGGTCAATTTTAAGAGTAAGCGATCGTCCTGCTTACTGGCGGTAGCCAGAGGAAAGGTATTCGTCAGCTACTTGTACTGAAGCGAATATATGTCGTTGCCTTTTGCACAAATTCTGACAATTGGGCGATTTGGGCGATTTACTCATTTTTACCCCCCTATAACGTCTATTTGACATGGCTTGCTATGCGACTAGCACACTAACTAGGAGGATTGAGGAGGTGTCGGAGTACAAAAAATCTATTAAAAAGCAGCGAAATTTAATTTAACTTAATTAAGATTTGTGAAATTGGGAGGAAAATTTAGGAAATATTAGGGAGAAGTAGGAGAAATTAGGGAATATTAGGAAATATTAGGAAACAGAAGGGTTAAAATATAAAGCTTTTTGTGGGTTTCAGTAACAATCGTGAGCTGTTATTTCTCACAAAAAGTTGCACCCTCTGTGTGGAGGATGCAACTCATGCTTTTTGTTAGCAGGTGCTATTTCTTAGAAGAACCTGACCTTTGTCGTAATATCAGTGGGGTTAGTACCTGAACCAGCGAGGCAACAGAGCGGATTAAGATAGCGATCGCTAAAATGAGTCAGCGGATTTAGGCTACATCCCTCTAGCTATTGAGACTTGCGATTATGCCTTATCCATTGCTACAGGATTAGGCATCCCATTAGCCCAAGAATGTCAGGAGTTGAAAGAAAAATTGCTGAGCGAACAAACATAAACTGTGACGAATCAGTGGCAAATGTTTAATAGGAGAGTAAAGAGGGATATTTCTCAAAATGACTAAATGCGATCGCTCCCATTTTCAACTGACAGCAAACTCAGTAAATTTTCGTTTATAGGGAGCTTTAAACGCTAAAACTATATCTAGCTTAGGAACTCCAGCTTCTACTAATTCGTTAGCAACTCCGATTTCTGTACCATCCCGTTCGATCCAAATTTTGCCATC
This sequence comes from Microcoleus sp. B5-D4, assembly GCF_036705145.1. Lineage (NCBI taxonomy): Bacteria > Bacillati > Cyanobacteriota > Cyanophyceae > Oscillatoriales > Microcoleaceae > Microcoleus > Microcoleus sp. B5-D4. Next base: position 85,909 of record NZ_JAUBTV010000009.1, read on the forward strand.
TTTAATCTCCACGTAGATGATACAGCCAAATACTCGTGTTAAATCTTGCCAACCAATATTAAGAACTTGATAGCGATCGCGTTCCGTATCAAATATCAGTTGGACTTCAGTCTGGCTATTTGACCGATTTTTGGCATGACTTTTAAGAATTGTTTGCACTACTTCACGGTAATTCATTCCTTCCATAGAACAATATCCTCTCGTTCGGGGTTAAAAATAAGCAATTTGAGTTGATGTTCTGCAATTACTCTTTGAATAAATTTACGACTAAAAAATTCATCGTAAATATCAACTGTAATTGCTAAATACAAAGTTCTCTCTGGCTCTGTCAATCTCAAGGCTGAACGGTAGTTGAGGCATTGACCAAGTGCTATGTGAAACTCAGTCACGTCTGACGCTCCTAGAAAAGATTTTACCTCTACTGCTATCTTTTGACCAGTTTTTTCAGCAGCTAGGATTCTCTCTGCTGCTAAGTCTATGTAAAAATCAATATCCTCAGCTTGAATAAATAGAGGATCGTCTGTAATTGTCCACCCATCTTTTTCGAGAGATGTTTTAACTGTATTGTGAAAGAAATCTTTAGCTGACATTAAGAAACTTTGTTTTCAAGCTAATTGTTAGGATAGCACAAGTATACTACAGAGATTTGCGAAGCGAAGCGTTCGTCTAGGACGAGGGTAAAAAGTGGTTTAAGTATAATCCATAACATACTTTTAGCTGTGCGTACAACAGAAGTCAATGGAAAATTTTCCATTGACTCCTAGGCGATCGCCCCCTAATATCAATTCCGGTTAGACCGGAATGATGATCCGTGGTCCGTGGTCGGTGGGGGAATGTGGAATTATTGACCTTGACTTTATCATTCCCATCCAACCGGAAACGATATAAAACCCAGCCACCCCCACTCGACTAAACCATTTCCAACTCCCTCGGTTTCGATTCAGTCGCAGGCGTGAGAGTAGTTCGGGACTGGGCCAAATCTTTTTCCCGTTCTACAATCATCTCTTGAAAACGAGCCGCTGCTTGCTCTGTCAGGGGAATTTGAACCTCCCCGGTGTGAACGTTGGCTTTAAACACGGTGCGCTTGGACTCGTTTCTGACAAAACAATCCCCGTTCGGCTGCACGTAAGCCGTCCATTGGTTGTCGCCAAACTTGAAGTGTTGGGTACTATCGGAAGGAAGGTGCGATCGCGTAACGGCTGTCTGTGGGCACCGCCGCTGTTTGTAGGTTTCCGAGACGACGCCCAAGAGGGTGTCTTGCAGAGAAAGCCGCCAGTTTTCAGCTTTAGCGTTAGTGGTGTCGCGTTTTCCGTTATTAACGGCTGTTTCTAGTTTTGAAGCCCATTCTTGTGGGAGTTTTGGGGGTTGGGACGTGCTATCATTTTGTGCGATCACTCTACGCCCAGTTTTCGCCAACTCAGAGCTCTGAGATACTTCAGGTGAATCGATCAATGGCAATTGAGTTTCAGGCAACCGAATCGATTCGCGGTCAACTTTCAGCATAACTGACCTGCCGCCTTTGTCGGGGGAAAGCGTCGCCTCAAAAGTGGTTCCAGGGGGAAATTTAGGACTTTCAGGGGAAAATGTACCCAAGTTTTTCGCGTCCAACTGGATAATGGGAGTGCCTTGAAATCGGTAATATTTCTCGTGAGTGGGAGGTAAGTCTATCGTTCCCACTTGCAGAGTTACTTTCCGATCCTTCCATTTTGACTTGGAGAAATCTTCCTCTGAGTAATCGTTATCGGGATGTTTGACATTGACTACTTCTATTTGATTTACCCGATAATTTGACAAAGCATCGGAGATTTCATCCATGAATAATTTGTAGACAAGTGCGCCTCTACCTGCTTTATCTTGAGACTCAATCCATTTACAATCGACGGGAGGGACGATGAGGAGTCTGGTTTCATTACCGGAGTAGTTGGTTACTTTCAAAGAGTCGGTGTCGATATGGTCGTTGGAATTATCTCCATATTTGGCATCTAGTTTCGCCACCATGCTCTGGGGTAAGTTTTTGAAGGCGAATTCAACTAACGGCAATTCGGGATGAGCAGTGGCTTCGTATGCAATCCCTTTGCTATCGAGTGCGTCTTTCCATTGGTTAGGAAGGTCAATGGTTCTGCCGTCTTTAGTTTTCATTTTCTGGAAAGGAACTTGCAGGACGTAGACATCTCGCGGTAAGGCTTCGTGGAGCAATTCGTAGTCTTCTTGTAGGGAAAAGGTAATTTCCAAATCCTCTGCTACCTTCTGGCAAATTGTCCGGTGTTTGCTCAGGTTATCGGAAGTGTGGGTAGCTTGGAATAAGGCATGAGCAGCCCTGGTTTTTCTTTCAGGAGTATCCCAAATTTCGTCGATCTCGGCTCGATAACTGTCATAAAGTTTCCCCATTTCCTCTTTTCGAGCTTTGATATCGCTGCCAGTGCGATCGTAGATAATGCTTTTGTCCTCTTGAAAGCGCTGCACCAGGTCTTTCGCCCATTGTAATTCGTTTTCTTCCCAATGCAGGTCATTTTCTTTGCTGTGTCGGTACTCGATTCCTCTCTCTAGTAAGGCATTTTTGTACTCATAGGAAACGTGCAATTCCTTCCCTTCTTTTTCATACTCAATGCCTGCTGCCTCTAGTTGCTGGCGATTGGCTTTCGACACGATTAAATGAGCCGGGATGGGGGGAAGAATGTGCTGAAATTCATCTCGGTTGCGGTGGATGAGCCGGGTCTGTTCCCAATAAGGGTTAACGGCTTCTTTAGCTAGGACGTAAACAGGATTGGGGAAGTCAGCAGGCATGGGAAATTGTTTGTACAGTCGATCGTCTCCTTTGTACTGGAAAAAGTAAGTGCAGCTTTTGTGTTTCTCGCACCATTCATCTACTTTTTCTAGTAAAGTGTCGGGATTTAGATTTGTTTTCTCTTTCACTTCTTTGGCATCTTTACCCCGCAGCGAGTTTTTCTGGTAGTCAACTTCGTACTGTTCCATGATGCTGAGAGCGGCGATAAATCGCTTTTGCTGCTTGAGAAATAGCTTTTCATCTTCGCCGGGGTTGGGGAGTGCTGCTGCTACTTTGCCAATGGCTAAGGCGACGATTCCGACTTCATTTTGAGAGCTGGCAACTCCAATTTGTTCTAGGGTGGTAAATTTGCGTTGACCTGCTTTAACTTTACCTTCTCTGACTTCGGGGTCGTCTTCTCGATACCGAGCTTTAGTATAGGGAACTTTCTCCGCTTGTACCACTTCTCCGAAGTCAAATAATCCGTCTTGTGCTGGTAAGATTTGTTGGGCAATTTGAGGGATTTTTCGAGATTCGATGCCAAACGGTTCGTCACCGTCAAAGTCTCCTTGATGGAACTTTTCTAAGTCTTTGGGATTGAACCAAATTACCCCTTTGATTTTCGCCATGACACCGCGGGTTTCCTCTGAAATATTTTCCAGGGTTTTTGCGTGTACATTTTGATATATCCTCAGACCATCTTTGTTGAGAATTGGGAATCGACCTTGAACGCATTCTCCTTCTTCTAAATGGTTAGCGCAAACCCTGCCTTTGGGTAAATCTTCGCAGGGTAGAGCCATTGCAGAAGTCATTGATAAAGCTCCCCTGGTTGCCAGATTTCGCCATTTGGATGCCAGCCACCTTTCTGCCATATTGGTGAATTCGGGACTGCCTATCATCAGTCCGAATTTATCGGCTTTGAGCATCTGGATGTCCTGTCTTTCCCGCTTTTTATCCTCGGTATTTTCCTCGCTGTCACCGTTAATTTCGTCGTTAATTGTAGTTGAGAGTTTTTCCTGTTGTTGTTTGAGTTTTCTTTCATTCAAACGCGCTAAAAATGCTTCGCGCTTGTCGTAATCTTCAATCATCGCTTGGCGCAATTTCATGGGGTCGCGTTGCAGTGCTGCCAGTCTTTGGGCTTCAGCTTTAGTTGTTGGTACTAAGTCTTGCCTTTGGGCTTCTTCGTCGAACCAAACTCCAGTAGACTGCCAGCTTGTTTGGGTGATGCCGATTTGACTGTTTTTGCGGTTTCCAAGGATGGCTTTTGGTAATTCGTAATCGCCACAAGGAATGAGTTCTTTGAGTTGTTTTTTATTGATGCCTTTGATGCTGGAACGGTCTAAAATAAGTTGAGGTTTGTTCCCTTCTGAGTCGGCGTCGGACTCGAGTAAATTGTCATCGGGACGGAGGGTTCCTTTAGCCAAAAAGCTGACTTGGGGTGAGGATTCTGTATTTTCTGAATTCCAACTGCGTAGCCAAGCGAAACGGAATTGGCTGGCTCGATTTTTCTCGCCGCCGATGCTTTTGAGTAATTCGGAACTGATGGCACCGTGACAGTCTCCGGTTCGATATTTAGCATATTGCGGGTCGGTAAAATCAACAATTTTTACTCGCAGGTTGTCGCATTCTGATACGCCGGACATACAAGTGCTGACTAGAAGGGAACCGTAGCGACAGGCGGTGTCTTTTTCGGTTACGAATAAGTCTCCTATCTTTTTGGCTAGGGTTTCGTCACCAAAATAATAGCTGTTTCCAGATTGAAATATCATGCGTCGCTTGATGCCGTCTTCTGGGTCATGGATGCTGGCGCGTAATTGGCTAGGATCTGGATTGGATTTGTCAAGTTTGACAATCATTAATGTCTTCAGTTCCTCTGGTTCAAATATTGCTTGCAAAATCGAGTGCCGCAGGATTTCTGGGTTGTTGAAGAATTTTCCTACATTTCGACCTTTGGCATCAGTGTAAGCGGCATCAAAAACGGGAATCTTGAGTCCTTGTTCGGTAACAACTGTGGCGACCATGAGTTGATTTCTCCCTAGAATCGAGGTGTTATAATAGGAATTGTTGAAACAGTTGGTAAGGCAGGTAAGAAAAGTCTATCTAAGCCTTAACAGGTTGAAACTCGGTCAAGTGTTGACCGTTGGAAGTGTTTTTGAGGTGATTGAAATGGAACTAAAGGTTGATACAATTGTTAATCCGGCTCTGTTTGAAGATGAAGATACTGAGCTGGTGGAATTGGCGATCGCTCCTGAAGATGAGGATAAATACCCATTCGTGCGTCCCAGCAGTGCTCCTGCGGATTTGATGGACAGACCGGGGAGGGTTATTGAAGAATGGGAGAATATGGACTTCGACGAGCGAATTCAGGCTGACCCTACATATATCGATAGGGTCTAGGCGTAGGGGGACACATAGCAGAGGCATGGGGTGTTTGGTTCGATGGGGCGGCGGTAGCCGCCCTTTATTGAAGTGTCTTAGGTTTTACCATTACCCTCGCAAGATAATTCAACAGTGACGGTATCATGGCACTAAGCTTGTAAAAATTTTTCATCGCCCCACAAATAAAATCAATGATGCAGTGGAATAAACTCCTGACAAAGCAAAGACTAGGTAAGGATAAACCAGAAAAACCTGAAGATGCTCGTACCTCTTTTCAAAGAGACTACGACCGATTGGTATTCTCCTCTCCCTTCCGCCGCCTTAAGGACAAAACTCAGGTTTTCTCTTTAGCTAAGAATGATTACATCCGCACTCGCCTAATCCATAGTTTAGAAGTCTCCTGTGTTGGTCGTTCCCTCGGCACAATAGTAGGATATAAAATTAAAGAAAGGCATAAACTCGACGAATTTACCGCTTCCGATTTTGGAGATATCGTTGCTGCCGCCTGCCTTGCCCATGACATCGGCAATCCACCTTTTGGTCATGCCGGAGAAGATGCTATCCGCAGCGGTTTTGCATCCTGGTACGAAACAGTCAAAGAAAAATTAACATTAAGAAAGCAAGAAAAAGCCGACCTAGATCTCTTTGAAGGGAATGCTCAAGGATTCCGTATCCTTACCCGATTAGGAATGCAAGCTAGAACTGGGGGAATGCAGCTAACCTGTCCCACGTTAGCCACTTTTACCAAATACCCCAGAGAATCGTTAATTTCAACAGATATTCTTAACGATTATTCAGGAAAAAGTGCGAAAAAACATGGATTTTTCCAAGCAGAAAAAGAATTATTTGCTACTGTTGCGGATACAGTTGGACTCATTCGCCGTAGTCCAGACGTGGCGTGGTGGTCACGGCATCCCCTTGCCTTTTTAGTCGAAGCTGCGGATGATATCTGCTATCATATTGTGGATTTAGAAGATGGCTATCGTATGGGATACATTTCTTTTAAAAAAGCCAAAAAATTACTCAATGAGATTGCTAAACGCCCCGACATAGAACAAAAAGCAAATACTAAAGAAGAACAAATTAAGTTTTTGCGTGCTATTGCTATTAACAACCTCGTTCAGGAAGTTGCTACAATATTTCTTGAGCGCGAGCAAGAATTACTAGCAGGCATCTTTGACGGAGACCTTATCTCACTGACTTCTTACGCTGAAACTCTTAATTGTATCCAAAGTAAAACTAGAAATAAGGTTTTTAACCATTCAGAAGTCATTGGCATTCAAGTAGCTGGCTATGAAGTTCTCGGTCACTTATTTACGGAGTTTGTTAACTCCACTCTTTATAGTACCAAGAAAGGTAAACTGGTCAAGCTAATGCTACCAAAAGAATTTTGCCCTGCTGAGAGTGAAAGCTCCTATCGCAAAATTCTCAAAATTACAGATTATATCTCTGGGATGACAGATTCCTACGCCACCACTTTATTTCAGCAACTTAAAGGCATCTCATTAAGATGATTTATCCAGACTGATGAAAGCTACTATCTGTGGAGAGTCACTTTGATGAATTAATAAAATTCGTCTGTTTCCTATCGATCATAATCAGTCTCCTCTTCTGCTGTATCATTCAGAATCTTTACTTCTTTCTGTTTATGTCTTTTGCCAAGTGAGCATAGGCTCTAATTCTTGCAGATAATCTAGCACAGTAAGAATTGGAGAACCTATAGGTTTAGGTATGTGCTGATGCGCGTATTTTTCTATATCTTTGCTTGAATCACCTAAAACTCTGAACGCATATAAAGCTACAATATTCAACTCAAATGTTGGTTGCTTTAGTAAATAAAATAAAATTGTTCTTAATTCTTCTTTTATGGTATCATCTAGATGATGAATGACCCGAAACTCTGGAGTATTCGGGTCTAGTTTCAAATGAATTAGGTTATGAATAAGGCGATATTTGGTATAAGACAAGGATTCACCACTGTTCAAAACATTAAAAAAAACCTCAATAGCTGCCGTTTTGGTCTCAGAAGGTACATCCTTGTTATAATAGGAATGTTATAGTTGCCCTTTGAGAATAGGCAAAATTGTACCATGATATAAATATTTAGCAAATCGATTAAACTGATACTCTAGGTTTTTCTCCATGAGTTTTATAGACCAATCTCTCAATTCCAAACTTACCCTGGGATTTTGAGATAAATTTTGAAGAGAGGGCAAGTCGCTTTTAATAATTTCTAAAAGTTCGTTTGTATAAGGTGGACAGCGATCGAGATCGCGCTCAAAAACTTTAAATTTAGCGCCCTTGTTAGATATTATTTCCTTTACTTTGGCTTGCAAGGGCTGTCTCTGAATAATGTAAGGTTCGACACGAACATAATTCACATAATGCAACGGGAATAGACCAGACACTACAGTGCAACTGATTTCTGGAGCAGATGCCTTTGATGCCGTTGGGGTGAATTCTTCTTGTAGCTGCGTTGGGTGTTTTACAAAGTAACTTTTTGAATGTTCGATGGGGTATAGAAATAAACGGTCTACGTCTTGGATAGAACTAAGAGCTTCATTCTCCCTGTTAAAGCCCGGTCTGCCTGCCGAGCGCAGACAAATAGCCACATCTGTGGCTTCGTAAAGTGCCTCTGGTTTGATTTGGAACAAAATTGGGCCAAAAGGGTTGGGGACTGCTGGTTTACCAGAGGCAAACGTTCTACCAAAGTCCTCTAAATTACCAAAAACCTTGTCCCAGACTTGCCTGCTACGATCTTTCTCATCCGTCTCAAATCCAGTATAAAGCTGTCTGTTGCTTTCTAAGTGCGATCGTGAGGGGATGCCCCCCACGTTGAGGTAAGATTGAAAGTCCAACAATTGGCAGGCATGATAGAGGTATGCATCCCTCTCCTTCAAAAGCTCGACTAATTTCTGGAGCTCCTCACCTTGGAACATAATACTTTCCTCCCAAAATCTACAAATTTTATTCAAAAAGCTTTAATTGAACGTACTATAAGCTATTTTTAGGCTTCTGCAAAGGATTAGGCTCTGTCTTTGGTGTTTCTTCGGAAAAAATAAGTTGTTCATTTTCCAACACAAAGCAAGTCGGGTCGAACAGGCTCAATTGAACTGGTGCCGCAGGTTCTATATGCTTCCGCAAATGCTCTGCTTCAGCTTTCAGTATTTCAGAAACAACTGGTTTTGCTTTATCCCATATAAAACTAGCTTGCTCAAAATCTAACCCGACTTGATGGAGTCGCCAATGAACTTCTTTTGACCACCAAAATGAATCAGTAGCTTCATTAGTGAGCGCACTTTCAAAGTAAAAGCTTACCCAAAAAAGCTGGTTACTTGGAACTCCAATCCTTTTTGCTGCGTGACGAAGAGCCTGTTTGCCCTGCGGTGTATGTTTATCTAGCGCCACCCAAAAGGGAAATTCCTTGGATTGTTGTTTGGCAGTAGCGACGGTAGGTACGTCTTCTGTAAGAGCGAGATAAGCAGCGGCTTGCATAAAGGCTCTGTCCCAGGGCCACCCCCCTCGACGGTGAGCTTTTTGCGCCACTTCAACAAGGCTACGCTGGCGTTCCTGGGAACAGTTTGCAGTTACCCAGTCCCAGAAATCGTTGGGCCTTTTGATGGCTTCGGACACTATCTTGATGTCACGATCTTCCGGAGAACCAGAGAGTACCGAATCATCCCCTGTGGAAAGAGTGTATGCTAGTGTACCAAGGCCAGTCGCATCTTTCACTTTCACCGATTGTGCAGCACGAATTAAGGAATTGACTGTGTTTGTAAACTCAGTGCTTAAATCCAACTTTGCACCAAGCGGCCAGCATTCTTCAAAGGTAATCACTGCTGTACGTCTTGCCAACCAATTACCGTCCCCTATCTCGCGTAGATGAGAGGCTACTTTTCTGGTGAGAGAAAGATCGCCACGACGCACTGCTTTCTGGATTAGAGAGCGACACGCTGAATGGGTCTTACTTAAGGGTTGTCTCACGGTTGTTTCTAGGTTGGACTTCCTAAGAATAGTAGACAGTAGAAAATTATGCTTCCAAGTGAAAAGATTTCAACATCGTAGATACGGACTGCTGGGTGATATAAATGGATCGCGCCGTCCCACTCTCCAAATCAAAATAGGTCGCAAACCGCTTGAGATTGCCCGCAGCCATCCGGTACAAATAATCTGCCGCCTCAGCCGCCACTCGAACATTCACGCTCTCGCTCTGCACATTCAGCACTGCCATCTCCGCACAAGATAGATTATTTGTCAACTCTTCAGGTTTCGGTTTCAAAAGGTCAGGAGCCAGGAGCACCGGAGATGGCAGCCTAGCACATCCGAGCCCCCCAAAATTATAGAAGTCTGGGTCAGTTTCCAAAGAACTGCCCAGCAAGATTTGTCCGGCTGCTGCATGATTTCCGCAATCCAGGTACCACACGCGGGGAATTTCAGAACGGCTGTAAAATTGGTTTAACTCCAGAGCCTGATTAATTGCCGCTCTCCCGGCTGCTGTATCCACGCACCCCACCAGGATGGTCAACTTGTCGTAGGCGTAGCGGATTAGCTTGGGGTCAAATTCCTGCACGAAAGCCGTCGTGTCCACTCCCCAAGCGATAGAGTATCTCAACGCTAGAGCCTGCGCCTTGGGCAGTCCGATTTCCTTATCGCAGAAAGCTTGCCTGCTGATGTTGGCTTCTTCAACTCGATCTGGATCTGCGATCGCAAATTGCACCTTTTTCCCCGACTTACCCAAACTCCGTGCTAGCCGTGCAATATGGTAAGACAGCCAAGAACCCGTTCCTCCCGCCCCAATTAGCCAAAAATCAATCGAATCAGCTTGTCTGACAATCAAAGGCGAAGCTTCCAAATAATCATAATTAAACATGGGGTAAATCTCCAAATCTTGTTTACAATTCGATAGGATCATCTAACAAAGATGGTGCAACAGAACTAGAGTAGAATTTAGAAATCAAATCGTCTTTTTTCCCGCCAACGGTGACATCTGCAATGAAACTCGGCAATTCAAATATCCAGTCAGCCGGAACGTGCCAGAATTGCCGATAAACTCCCACGCGGCAAATAATTTCAGCGCTCGATTCAGTCACTCTCCCTAAAACTACGAAAATGCGGAAGCCCCCTTCATCTGCATCATCTGCACCTGAGAAGAAAGCTGCCATCCGATTGTGCGAATGTACCTCTACAGTGGCGTTAATGTACGAAGAATCTAAACCGTATTCAATTGCTCTACATTTAGCAGAACTTTGCGTTTGCTCTGGAATTACGAGCCGCCATTGTCCTTGTTCCTGATGAATGTGGAAAGTGATTTCTAACGGTGGTTCTGCAAGCGCGGCGATACAACTTTCTTTCCACATTTGGATGAGTATCTGCTGAGGGATTCGTCCGGGAGTTAATCGGACTAAAGGCTCAATCGGTTCTAATCCTCTGATTGACGCGGTAAAAATTTCCACCGGAATTATCACTTCTAACCCCAGTCTAACCGCTCTAACAAAGATGCCATTGCTGCCAATCAGATACTCGAACATACTGCTAGAGTGAAACGGCAGATTGTCTCCGAGTTTGACAATCTTATACTCGACAATTTCTAAGTTGTAGTGATTCAGTTTAGGTAGTTCAATCATCAGTTATTGCTGAAACTAATTTGGCAATTGTTTGGTTCGTGCTGACTAAATCTTTAACTGGGTAAGATGAACGTTTAACTGCTTTTTCGAGCTGCAAGCGCACGTCACTGGGTTGCGCCCTAGATTTGCCGTCACTCAAATGTCCATTGAAGGGACTAGAGATGAACAATTCCCAAGCTTTTTTAATAGTATTGGGCGAAGCTACAGGCGGTTTATTATCTCCCCAGCAGATGCGTCCACAGGGTTGATAGGAATGCAAATAGACGTTGGGCAGCGGAACGTGAAAAGCATCTGCTTCCGGGTCAAATTTAGAGCCTTTAATTGCCCAAACCCAGTAATCAGATTTCAACCCCAAGAATACCAATGCTGGTAAAGAAACTAAGTGCTTTGATTCCAACAAATTTATTTCGTGTTTCTGAGGTAGCACGAATTTGATTGTCCATTCCCCGGCGCTGCCAGTTCCCCAACGTACTATCCCCGATTCAGGGTTTATCCAACCCGAATCAATGGGTGTATTGGCAAAAGCTGCTCGCAGAGTTGCTGGAGACAGGCATTTGTACTTGGAACTGCCCCCCGATTGATAGTGAAAAATGTAAGTACCGCCCTCAATAAAGAGAAGTTCGGCTTGAATAGTGGACAATTTTCGGGGGGCTACCTCCAGTACCTCTCGAATTATTTCAGATGCAATGTCAGATTCCATAATGCTAAGAGGTGTGAGAAATTGGTGTTAGGCTCAGATTCAATCCAGTCAATCAATTCGCAGGCTTTATCTAGTAGATGACTAGCTTTTTTCCATTCACTTGCTAGGAATTTAATGTCTTCAATTGTCCAGGGTCTTGATTCAAAATTATGATTCCAGTAACTTTCACAGCAAACACTTTGGTCTAGCCAAATATTTCCTGTTTCTAAGTCAAGAAGTGCTAAGGCTGTAGGCAAATTGCTAATAGGAGGTGCAACGCGACGGGCTAATCTCTTGAGAAGTTTGAGGTTAGTTTTTTCGGGATGTGCAATGTCTTTCAACCTGTATCCAAACGTGCATTCGTACCACGATTTTCCTTCATCGCCTGCTACCGATTCCAACCACCACCGACCTGACTGCGAAAGCGGCAGTAATATCTGCCATCCACTTCGCAATGCGTCAATTCCTTCTTCATGGTCTTGCCAATCTATTCCTTTAGGCGAGACAGGAATTTGATAGAGGCGCTCTTCATAAGCGCCCTCTAAAATTATGTCGTCAATCGGAAATAAATGTTCGTTAACTAGCGAAATAAACTCCAATTCCTTCGGACTGTGATTTTCATCTTCCGAGTAGAGCTCCGATTGGCTTTTTTCCCATTCCAAAGGAAACAATTGTTGATAAAGACTGAGTAGCTGATACGTGTTCAGTTTATCTAACAAATAATCGGTTGCTGATTTAAAGTCGATGATTGGTTGGCACTGCTGTAATATTTGCAGAGCGGATTTAGCATTCCAAATTGCAGCCATATTAAAACCCCATTGGAACTGCACCAGCTACAGAGCGACTATTTAACAGTCGTTCCTTGGTTTGCTCAACTGCTCTCACGTCGTCTGTCCCTTTTGAAATAGCTAACTCAATAGCTTTTACCATTTCTTTCATAGTCGCGCTATCGAGTTCGCCAGAAAGCTCTAACCGTTGTAGTTTCCGGCACATAGATAGTGCTGGATTGACTTCCTCTGGTGCATTGATGAGGAATTCTAAAGGAGTCATTTTCATGGTTATTTTACTCCTTTAGAGCCGTTGCGTTTGGCTACTGTAATCAATTCTCCAGGTTTTCTAATGATGTCGGCGTTGGCGCAATCTGGGTAATAAGTTGTGAGCAATTTGCGGAGTTCGTTATCATCATTTGCTATTTCCTCATCAACAGGATGCTGTTGTCCCTCGAAGGAAATTAGCACTTTCTTTTTTGAAGTCATTTTCTTATCCCAAAAGTAGGTATGTTGTTCAAATCCCAAATAAGGTCAGTTGCGTTCCAGTAGTTTTAGACTCTGTAGAAGTTGTAGACGTAGTGGTGCTACTCGCTTCGCTTCCAGGTTTATTTGGGTTAGCGCTTCTTTTCTTTTGGTTGCGAGCATTAGCAATCTGTCGCCGCACTTGGCAATTGGGAAAATCTGCTACAAGTTCCTTCAGCAGTTCTTTGAGAGGTGGCGGTAATTCTCCCAATGATGACTCTCTTATCTTTTCGCTAACTGGAAAGTCTCTGTGACTACTTGCGGAAATAATTACAATTCGTCCGTCTGGATGGCCGTCATCTGGTTTAAATGTCAGGTGCAGTTCGACGGTACATTTCTCTAAGATATAAGGTTCTTCTTGATGTTCGGATTGTAAATTGTGGGATTCTTCAGTTTCAGAGACAGTATTTTCTTCATCTTCCTCTGCCCAATTATCATCATCTATTGATTCTGAAGCGCTTGCAGAGGTTGATGATTCAGTAGCGACTGGTTTTTTAACTTTAGCTGGCGAGAGGAGACCTAGATAATGTTTTTTGGCTTGCCAGCGATCGCGGTCAAATAGCAGTCCAATCTTTTGGAATTTTTCCTCTATTGTTTCTTCATCTTCGCCTTGAATTGTATACTCAATTAACTCTTCGCTCGTTACCGATAAATTAGCAGCCGCGACTGCCTCTTCTGGTGTCAACCATTTCATTTTTGCTATGCTATTTAATAGCTTGTCATACTACTTATGGGCGTTAGCCCCCTTATTGGTATTAATTAAACTTATTCAAAGATCCACTTAATAATAGTAGCGGCTCATCTCCGTAGGCTTCTACTTCCAAGTAATCGGTCATTGCTTCAGCTACAGCGGCTCTTATAGAACCAAGGAGGACGAATAATCGCCCATCTTTTATGGGAAACGATATATCGAGGCGATTGTCTCCATCCTCAATTAAGATGGCAAGTTTTCCTCGATGAATTCGGTAGATAATTGTGTCAAATGTTGAAATATCAAAGGAATGGTTGTTTTTTTTATTCATGGATTAAGTTCTCCTAAATTAGTTCAAAAAAAAGGTTTAGCAGATAGCGATATAACAACTATCTGCTGTTAGTTAAACCTCCCACGCTTGTTTGTCTGAAGATTTACCCCTAGCCGACTCGTGCTTTCATCTTCTTGTTAGAACCATCAACGCTTTTAGCGATCGCCTTTTCTTTTCGCCTACTATTTTGTGTTATAGTTGAATGATTCTCCTGAGTATTTGGTGCTGCAGCACGATTTGAAATTACCTCAGTTGCAGAGGTCAGATTTGATGGTACTATTCCGTATTCAACTCTGAGTTTACGCTCAATTCGAGTGCCATCAACGGGAATGCCTTGTTTCCAATCCGCTACGATTTTGCGTTTGTTGGGTGTAACAACTAGCTTTTCTGTGCGGTACTCTGTTGGCAATTCACAAGGATTGATTAATACTTCGCAACTTGGCGGATTTTCCTTGAGTCGGATGTGACGCGAGCGCCCCACAATCTCTGTAGGAATTACTCCCATTGAGTGAAATTGTAGCAGGGTTTTATCTAGACTGTTGCGCCACCGTTCCAGTCGTTCAATTGCCTTATTATGCAGTTCTACTAAGTGTTTTAAGCGTGCTTTTACGGCACAAATTTCAGCATCTAGTTGGTCTGCTAGTTCGGCTTGAGTGTCAGCAGCAATTTCCTGGTTTGTCTGATTTTCCCAGATTTCTTTAAGAATAGCCTCCTCTTCTTCGGGAGTTTCAGCAGTTTCCAATTGATTCCAGAGTTCGACTGCTTGTATCGAATATCTGGCTAACAAATCTTTGGCTAAATACATTAGTTACCACCTTCCACAACAATGAAAATACTCATCAAAAGTTTCAATTCGAGCGAGTAGGTCTAGCGTTCCTGGCGTGAGTTCGTCTTCCAAACTATGAGAATCAATGTCATCATCGCCTACTTCCAAAATTTCCGTCTCTGGGATAAGTTCTAGGGAGTCTGATTTGAAATCCACTATTGCCAACAAAGAAGTATTAGTGTAGGAGATGAGCGAATTTGTTGTATTATCAGCTTCACATTTTTGCAGGTACACGGTTGTGTAAAACCTCCTTTAGAGTTTCAAAGTCAACAATGCTTAATAGTGCTTTCCATTTCGCGTAGAAGCCCTTAAGCTTTCAACTTTTTTTAAAGCAGGGACTCGCTGCTTGCGAGAAGGAATTTTTTCTTGAGATACATCTGGTAATTCTTCTGAAAGGTCATCTTCGTCGTCTTCAAGATCGTCGTTAGTGAAATCAGCATCGTTATCCTCATCCGCGTCATCCACTTCGCTTTCATCTGTCTGAACTTCTGGTTCTGGCGATGCTGCAGCAGGTGAGGCAGTTGAGGTAGCGATGATGTCATAGCCGAGTTCTAGGATTAGCGATCGCACGACGCTTTCCATCTGCTGTTCCGATAACCCAGGAGTCGTTCTTTTGAGTTCCTGCCGTTTCATTAGCATCCACACTTCCAGAGTTTCTTCTGGTGTTGCAGTCTTCAATGCCAATTTGATTTTTCTAGTCAGTTTTTCCCGCGTGGATTTGAGACGGTCTGTGGCAATTTTTTGTGTATTATTTGGCTGATTTGTAGGCATAAGTAGTGGCGTACCAAATTATTATTTTCACCCAAAAAGGTGGGCGTTAGCCCATTTATAAGTCGATGACATCGGAAATTAGGTAGAGGTGTGTATAATTCCTTGGACTGATGGGATACGACGCGCATATTTAGTAAGTTAAAGGCTGAAAATATACATAATTTTAGTTTGTACATCGCCTACAAAAAGCATAATTATGAGCCAAATAAGAGGCTTTTATCCAGTTATTCTTATCCCTGATTCAATTCGTCAGTTCTGCGCGGATAACCCGATACCTATTTTGGAAGAAAGTGCTTCTTCTACAAAAAAAATGCCTTTTCCGCCGCGACCGCCAGTTTCCAATAATTCTCGTTATTCTCTGGTAATTCAACTTTGGATAGCTAGTGTTGCGGTAGTAATGTTGGTTAACTGGCTGTTTGGCATGAGTGTTATAGCTTTCTGGTCATCGCTGACGTGTTCGTCAGTGAGTGTAGTGGCGACTTTTTCCTATCTGCGGTTTGTTGATTTTCAAGTGCGCGATCGCTACAAGCAACGACTGGCTGACTACCAACAACAATTATCCAAATACGAAAGTTATCAATTGTGTCGCTTGCAGCCAAATCGCAAGGAAACTGAGCAATATAATTATCTGTTGCAGGAGCGATCTAAGCTGCTTAATATTTCTTTAAGAGAAATTATTCAGCAGCCAGCAAGTCAGAGTAAGGGAGGAGTACAGCAAGGGGTAAGTGAAAAGCAATTTTTTATTTACTTATGTCGTTATTTCTCTGGTTTTTATGACTTCTGTATGGGTGGTGAGTTTCCTATACCCGGTACATCTTTTCGTTACACCGCTGACTTTATTTTGGTTCATAAACCGACTGGTTTAGCTATAGATATCGAGATTGATGAACCTTATGATGGGAGAACGGGAAAGCCTCATCATTGTGTGGATAGGAATAAAGATAATCAGCGCAATCAGTTTTTCTTAGAAAGAAATTGGGTGGTGATTCGGTTTTCTGAGTTGCAAGTTGTTAAATATCCTGATGGTTGTTGTAAGGCGATCGCTAGAGTTGTTTCTCAAATTACAGGTGATTATAGAGGATTAGTTCAGTTACAAAATGTTAAAGAGTTACTGCCCCAAAAACAATGGAAAGTTAAGGAAGCTGTTTATATGGCTAAGGCTAAATTTCGTAACTCTTACATAAGAAATAATTTTTGTTAATTAAGGAATTATACTAAAATTTTCAATAAATTTATAGGCTTGCTAAATGCGGGTTGTTTTCACGAATTTTTTGTAACTTAGCTCCCTCAAGTTTAATAGCTGCGGTTCGATCCAACCAAGAGTAAAGATTAGCTGCCAAAGAAGCATTAAGGCTAAACGGTTTAGAATTAAAGCCCGCTCTCATACCTCGACGAATTTCAGGTAGGGTCAGTCCTTGTTCGAGCAGAAAAGGAAGAATATCAATTAATTCTTGAAAAGCGTTCTGTGGCTGAAAGCTGTTATCTGGATCAGCTTTAAGGGTGAATCTGCGACGACGCTTAAAAGGATGTTGCCAAGCCCAGCGATAGTGATCCAGATATGCTTCATCAGTATCAATAATAGCATCGGTACGATCTATAGTATTAGCATTTTTCCAATAAGTTTTTTCTTTTATAATAAATACCAAATCACAATAAAGGTTATTGAAATTTGGAAAAGTATCGCCACTGACCCAAAAATTGATATCACCTACTATGGAAGACATTTGTGTAATGTGACAATAGGAATGCAGGAATTTACAATTCCAAATGTATGGATCTTGATTGCCACCAATAGAATCATGATAAACTACGATGCTATCGAATACTGATTTAGTACGAGATGGATGGTAGATAAGATAACCGTTCAAAATACGACCTCAATAGTAATTATAAAGTACAATTATATAATTAAAAGTATATCTTATGAAATAAAAGCTCTGTTAATAGATTGTTTGAGGTTAAGTAGAAAAATATTCTCATAAAAAGCTAAGAGGATATTTCAAAAGCTAAAGAAAGCTATATTTAACTGCTGATGAGAGGAGGGAAGCAAAACCGTGTGATGTGAGCCAATATATTGACATACTCGATCGGGCTGGCACTCTGTTCACCATAATTTTTTAATATCCTCTAAGCAAACCTATTAATTAAGAGTACAATCCCAACTCGTCAACCTCCGCCTTTTAAGTTCTGCAACCATCAAAGGATGTCCCTCTAAATTCGGGTTACTTTTGACGATCGCTACTGCCATCTCACGAGCTAAATTCAGCAAACCCTCATCATCCAGTATATTTGCCAGAGCAAATTCGGAAATTCCCGACTGGCGATAGCCCAGCACAACACCTGGCCCACGCAGTCGCAAATCCATTTCGGAAATAAAGAACCCGTTGCTAGATTTTTCCAATACCTCAAGACGTGCCTTAGCTTCTGTTGCTTTACTGGTATTTAACAGAAGACAATAGGAACGGTGGGAACCCCGACCGACGCGACCTCTTAACTGGTGCAGTTGAGCCAAGCCAAAGCGATCGGCATGGTCGATTAAAATCACTGTAGCGTTTGGAACATCCACGCCCACTTCAACCACAGTGGTAGAAACGAGTATCTGAGTTTTGTTGTCGCGGAATGAGTTGAGCGCTTCATCTTTCTCGGCAGATGTCATCCGACCGTGCAGCAATCCTACCTTGAATTCGGGGAAGATTTCCGTTGAGAGTCGATCGTATTCTGCTACCGCTGCTCTTAAATCTAGCTTTTCCGATTCTTCGATCAGGGGAAGGATGATGTACGCTTGACGACCTCGAAGTACCTCAAGGCGGATTAAATCGTATGCTGAAGCGCTTTTATTAAGCACTTTCGTGTGAATCTTCTGACGACCGGGCGGTAACTCGTCAATCTGACTGACATCCAAATCCCCGTGCAAGGTCAGGGCTAAAGTACGCGGAATAGGAGTCGCGGTCATCGTCAATACATGAGGTCTATTTCCCTTGTTCAGTAAATCCTGCCGCTGCTGCACGCCGAATCTGTGCTGTTCATCGATGACTACCAGACCGAGTTTGTTGAAGTTGACCTTCTCTTGCAGCAGCGCGTGAGTTCCCACTAACAGGGAAAGTTCACCTGTCTCTAATTGGGCGTGAATTTCTCTGCGCTTGGCGGTTTTGGTAGAACCCGTCAGCAATTGAACAGAAACGCCAAGGCGTTCAAACCACGTAGCAATCTTTCTGTGATGCTGTTGGGCCAACACTTCTGTAGGTGCCATAAGTGCCGCTTGGTAGCCAGACTGGATGGCAGCGAGGATAGCAACGACAGCAACAACTGTTTTACCAGAACCGACATCCCCTTGTACCAGTCGGTTCATCGGCGTTTTGGAAGTCATGTCGTTGAGAATGTCGTTAATCACCCTACGTTGAGCTGAGGTAAGCGAGAAGGGAAGTTGAGAGTAAAACTGTTGGATTAGAGGGCCAGCAGGAGTTATTTTTGTAAAAGCCGATCGCGCCAAAAGCCGATGGCGACGCACGAGAAACGATAGCTGGAGATAGAAAAACTCATCAAATACAAGGCGACGGCGGGCAGCTTCTAGTTGGGTTTCGTCTGGGGGCTGGTGGATGTTTGCGATCGCCTTCTGTAATTCCATCAAACCGTGTTGTCGTCTGAACTCCTGCGGCAGGGGGTCATTTAGCAGCTTGGCAGATTCCAAAGCTGAGGTTACTGCATCTTGGACAATTTCGTTGCTAACTCCCTTTGTCAAAGGATAAATTGGGATAATTGAATTTTTCGTATCCTTGGCTTCGTCTAGACCGATTAATCGGATTTCAGGGGAAGTTAATGTCATTCCACAATAGCGATCGGCTTTGACTATCCCAGATATAGCAACAATGCTTCCAGCAACATAGGTGGCGGCTTGCTCGTTCCTCCACTTTTTTGATTGGTAGTACGGGTGGTTGAAGAAACGCTTGCAGGCTATTTTACCGGTTTTGTCCTTGACAATAATAGTCTGAATTGTTAGCCTAGAATTTTTAGGCGGACTAACTACTTCCTGATGTTCAATCTTACCTACAACCGTGACTGAATCGCCTACGTTCAACTGATAAATTTTTACTCGCTGATACTTGATGTAATCACGGGGAAAGTAGAGCAGTAAGTCTCGTACAGTTGCAAGACCCAGCCTTTCTAGCATTTTGTAATTGCTTGGGTGTAACCCTGGCAGATCGCAAATGGGTGAATGCAGTTTCATGATGATAGTTGGGAATTTCTCAAATTCAAATTTTTGTTAGTAAGCCATTCATAATGCTGCGCTAGCAGCCACTTCACCAATGGCAAATCGCTGAATTTAATTGGGAGATACACTGCTTTTAGTCCTTCCATTACTTCTAACAAAGCAGAGTTCCATTCTCGCTGGTTGCACGAAGATTTAGGGCGCAGTCGAGAGAAGTAAGTGACGTAGATTCATAATTTTAAGGTGGCGCTTCCACTCTTTCACACTACTGATAATAGAGTCTGAGTCACGGCTTGGACAAGCCGGTTTGGAAAAAGCTCTTTTCCAAATAGCATATTGTTTGGTTTTTAGGTGGGTTGCAACGACGGTTTTACTGCTCAAATAAGTCGAAAAGGGTGGGCAATAAGCAATTTGTTTATCGCCCAACTTCAGTCATCGTTTCCTGGCCCCATGAAAGCTGCGTAGAATACTAATAGTGAGCTTTGATTAATCCAAAATTACGCCAAATTTGCGCTCGATTGCTTCATCACGATCGTTAAAACCATTTTCTGTTTCTTGCTCTTGAGATGCTAAGATTGCGTTCCAGCCGGCAAAGCCTGGATTGATTCGCTTTGATTGAGGGAATGTTTCAATAATTTCTTTTGACAGTCGATCGCCATCTCGATCTCCTTTGAAGCCGGCTACTATAGTTTCTACTTCCTTAAGAAAGTCGGTTGGCAGCGAAGAAACCGCATCAATGCTTAAGTATAAAGTCGGCCTCTTATTGAAATCTGGATCTAAGGCAATTACAGACAGGAGTTCTACCGGGTTGCTGGCAATAATGGCTCTTTCAATATTGTTTTGAACCGCTATCCAGAAAACTCCCTTTTCACTATTGTCGCCTCCTTGATATGAGCCTTCCCCATGACTGTCAATGGAAAATTTTCTATTGGCGTCTAAGGTGCAGGTTCCTCTGTACTCTCCTGCAAGAGTGCGGAGTTGGAATACAGGGCGGTTCAGGCTGTCTGCGTCTATCCATCCCCTGTCGTGTAGGAGGTCGATTAATTCGACTGGCAGACAAGCATTTTCTATTAAATTGCTTCGTACAGACTCCCAGTTAAGTGAGTCGAACCCCGATGTTTCGCGATCGTTGGGCGAGTCGGGTTTGCCTACATCTTCTGACTCAGCGATTAGAGAATCTTTGTCGGTTTCTGAGGAAGTCCCTGTGCTGCTTCCTTCTCGCTCTGGCCTGTCAATGTTAGAGTAGCTTTGCCAGTATATTGGTGAAGAATTGCTCTCGATGCTGCTGTTCCTCATTTCGCCACAGTCATCAGCATCACTATCATTGTTCGCGTCGCTATTTGGTTTAGAGTTTTCTGTTTCCAAAATTTCGTTCAATTCTCGCTCTTGCAATGGGGGAATGGCTTCCACATTTATGTCAGTATTAGCAGAGTAAGTGACTCCTCTGTATTTTTGCAACCCCTTGAAGGTGTAAGCTTTGCCTAAATGAGTGCCGCTAAAAGCAATATTGCCTAATTTGTAGCTAATCCCTAATTCGCCTGCGGGGGTAGGTTCTATTTTTACACTAATGCCTTGTTCAACGAGTCGGTCAATCAAAAGAGCGAGCGCGGGACTGTCAGTGGTTGCTCTATCTAGTGCTGTTTGCAGTTGTTCCCGCGTGCTGATTTCCCCCGTTCTTGCTAACCGTCGGTGTTCGCCAGTCGTGGGAGAACGGCGTTCTTTATCAAAACTGCGGGAAGCTGGTGTCAAGTCATACTTTTCTTCCAATTCTTGAATCAATTTTTCGCTGCGTAGATAGTTCCAGCTATCTGATACGCAAGTTCCTTGCTCATCCAATTTGATACGGCTGGCTGCAATGTGAATGTGGTCGTGGTCGCGGTCGGTATGGCGGATGATAGCAAACAGATTTTTATCCAGTCCCATTCCTTCTAGGTAATCTAGAGCGATCGCCCGCCATTTGGCATCAGGGATATACTCGCCATCCGGCACGCTTAAGGTCGCATGGTAAACTGGTTTTTCAACTCTAGGGTTGAGTTGTTTGGAGAACAGAAACTCAGCAGCTAATTCCTGGACATTTTCTCCTACCATATTTCCTCCAATCAGTGAAGCTCCTTCTTTGGAGAAGAGGTAATTGAGCAATGGGGTAAAAGTTTTACCGATTTTCTGCTTGCCAATCATTATTTACTAAACTTAAAACTTGTGTAGTAAAAAAGTGATGATTTGTGGATGTTTTTATTAAAAGTTTTCGCTAGGAGCTTCTAAATTTTCCTCAATATCGCTTAAATTCATTAGAAGTGGTACGTTCATTTGCTGTTGCTGTACTTGCTTGAGCAGTGCCAAAGTTTGCTCAATCAGATCCTCAAAGTTGGCTGGCTGTGTAATTTTTTCCCCCATCCATAATGCTTGTTCTGTAGCAAGGGCAATCGGTTTGAGGCGGAGGTTAAGTTCGGCTAATTTTTGGCACAAAGCTGGTTGATGTTGTTGTTTAAAAGTGTGGTATCGGAACAGACTGCTGATGCTCACCTGGAGATTTTTAGCCATTGTCTCAGCAAGTTGAAGTTCTTCTGGCGTTAGGTATACGGCTATTCTTTTGATTCGTTTGGATCTTGACATGGCTAGTTTGCTCGCTATTTGGTGTTGGGTAACGAACTTTATCCTTCGGCTGCGATCGGGTAGCGTGCGCGGAGGGCAATCGCGCCTCAGCCACTTGCCACTCGCTTGTTGCCTGGAGGGGCTTTAAGGCATGGCAACTCGATGTCAGTCTTTCCAATGGAAAATTTTCCCTTGCCACTAGGGCTTAGACTCAGGTTTGGCTGAATTCAACAGGCGTGGGAATTTCCAATGGAAAATTTTCCATTGTCACTGTGGCCCAGAGCCAGATTTGGCTGAACTTAACAGGCGTGGGAATTTCCAATAGACATCTGGGAAAATCAATGATGCGTGCTCTTCCACTTTTGCTTGCATACGCGATCGCCCTTGTCTCTACATCTTTTTTCGAGATGTCTGTGTGAAGTACCCGATGCTGATTGCAAGCAATACAGCGGGGGGCTTCCCGTCTAATAGCTAATGGAAAATTTTCCATTGAACAGCGACAGGCTGGCAGCAGCGCTCTCCTCATAGGGGTGCTATCCCGTTAGAGAAAGCAGTTTGCACGCACCTCTGACACAGCTTGCTACCAAAAGCTCTGTCCCAGCCTAAGCCGTGAGTCCGATTTTTGTAGATGCTGGGATTCAGACAACTGGCTGAGGGAGGGGAGGTTTTAGGAGGGGTTAATAAGTAGTAAGTGCGTTTTAATCCTTGAATAGCTCTTGTTTTACAGCCTTCTTTTGAGGTGGCAGGCTTGGCTTAGCGTAAGGGTTATTTCTGCACGTCCTTTCCGTACAGGGCTGTTTGTTTACCACTCTTGAAACTTCAATTAGGAAGACCTGCGATATGAGCGAAACTACTATCGAAACCATCTGGCCTCAAGCGATCGCGGTCTGCGATTACGGGGGGTCAGCTACCAAAATTCTTTACGCAGGACCAAAGAATCAAATTCGACTGCTGTGCATGGAACCGGAGGTTGTATCTGTACCGCACGAATCAATTTTGGCTTATGGCACAGACCAATTGGGGTCAGCCGAGCCTGAGAATACGGCTTGGGTTGCCTTTAGGAACGATTACAGGGCAGTAGGGTATTTGGCGAAAGAGAGGTTTCACGCCAATGCTGGCCTTTCGGAGCTTAAGTACGAGAGGGCGCTGCACAAAACTCTGGCTGGGATGTGGGCGATTAAGGAAAAGCTGAATTTGCCTCCGAAATTTACGGCGGCGATCGCCGTGTTGTTGCCACCGGGGGAATATGAAGACCGGGGGAGGTTCGAGCGGGTGCTGCGGGAAGCTTTAGCAGATTACCAAACTCCTACAGGTCAGATGAGCGTGGAATTGTTGGCGTTTAACTGCAAGCCAGAAGGGGGTGGTATTTACCTGATGCACAACAAAAAAGTTGGTTCTGTTTTGAAAGAGCGGGTGTGCGCGATCGCCATGATTGGCTACCGCAATGCCAGTCTGCTGGTGGTGCAACGGGGGGATGTTAGACCGGGAAAAACGAGCGATTTGGGCTTCATCCGCATGGTGGAGAGGGTGGTAGCTAGGACTTCAGGGCAGACTGCGGAGCGACTGACTCCGGCGATCGCAGCAGCGGGATCTGAGTTCAAGGCAGCTCCTTTAATGCGGTTGGCTCGCAGCACGACTAAGCAAGGGCGGGCTGAAGAAGTGCAGCAGATGATAGCAGCCATCAAAGAGGCACGACCTGAATATGCGCGGAGTCTCACCAGTTGGTTGGATGAGAATTTGCCGCCGGATTGCGATGAGTTGGTGTTCTGCGGTGGGACGGCTGATTATCTCCGCAAGGAGTTAAACGAACATTACGATCGCTTTCCGATTATTTGGAATGCCGAAATTGCTATGCCACCTATTTTGTCAAAGAAAGGGTTTGAAAATCGGCTCAATGATGTCTATGGGATGTTTTCGTATTTCAAGGCCAATTTGAAAAAGCAGTTCAATTCTCAGGTCACAGAATCCGCTGTTTGTGGGTCAAAAGGTTCCGTTTTACAGGAGATAGTTGGTCGTGGCTAACAAAAAAGAAAGGGTTGATTTTTTGTGGCGCTATCAGCCTTTAAAATCTACTGATGATGGAGTTTTGATGTCCTATATTAAAGGCAATTTATTGCTGCCTTCGAGAGAAATGATTCTCCAATCTCTGCGACCTTACTGGTTGCCGCTAGCATATCTGGAAAAAGAGAATACCGATCCAGTTATTTTAGGGCGGTTATTTAGAAATGCCGTCTATGCTCTGGAAAAGCACGCTCTCTATTTGCGCGAGCGAGGCGGGATTGAATATCCTCCTACTAATATAGGGGGAATGCCTATTTCCCAAATACCATCTTCGCGAGAAGTACCTGCTGGCATTGAGGAGGCAGACCGTTCTCTGGTTTACGGTGTGGAAAGCTTGACGCCTCCTAACCATTCCACTCGTAGCGGATTGACTGCGGATGACTTCTTTGAATTAGAGGGTGGCGAGGATTTCGATGATTCAGGATTCGCATGAATGAGTTTCAATTATTGAGCGGAATTTGGCCCTAACTACCTCTGCAAATACAGGTAGGCTAGTCATTGTATTGGATTTGCGAATTTAGATATTAGGCACATTTTCTTGCTGGTTGGGCAGTTATTAGCTATTTCTAAAAAGCAGAAATAACTGTATTTGTGTTAGGAAATCAACCTGAAATAGGACAGTTCGACATGGCAAATAGAAGTAGAAACTCGAAATATCAAGTGCAACTAACAGATTCTGTGGTTAAACAGGTAAATGAAGGAGGAGATTCAGGTATGGATACAGTGATAGAAAACTCGAATGGTTTCAAAGAGTGCGGGTTAGAAAAGGTTGAAAAATCGGCTACTAAAATTCATCTGATTGATGGAGAGAAAGGCGGGGTTGGCAAGAGCTTATTTGCTAGGGTTTTGATTCAGTATTTCTTGGACAAGAATTTCCCATTTTTTGCCGTAGATACCGATCGCTCTAATCCTGATGTATCTCGAATCTATGAGAGTGTATGCCGTGAAGCTCTATTTAGCGAGGATGAGAAGAAGTTTTACGAAGCGGATCGGATTTTTGAATTGGCGTTTGAGAAGAGCGTAATTGTCAATTTACCGGCTCAGGTTTATCCTTTGGTAACTAAGTGGATGGGAAGAAACAATTTAATTGAGTTGGGGAAGCAGTCTCGCATTAGTTTTTGCAAGTGGTTTATTTGCACGGGGGGCTACGATAGCGTGCAGCTCTTTTTGAAGTCAGTTAAGCATTTTGACAATAAGATTGCTCACGTCCTAGTCCGCAATTTGGGATTGGAGGATGATTGGAGTTCTGTGGAAGAGATGGAGGAGGTTCAGAATGCGATTAAAAAGTATGAGGTGAAGGTGATTGATTTTCCTAAGTTTTATTCACGGGAAAGGAATGCGATAGATGCTCGGGGGATAACTTTTGATTTGGCAAGGAATAGCCAGGAACTCGGTGTGTTGGGCCGACAGCGGATTAAGTCGTTTATGTTGTCAGCTTATGAAGCGTTTGAAACTACGGGGATGTTGCCGTGAGTTATGGTGCTGTTGATACTAAATCTTTGCTGGATATTGCTTTAGAGGGGCAATCTGAGGAGTACAGGCGCAAAGTTTTGGAGTTGGCTTTTAAGGGGAAAATTGAGCCAACTGACCCGATTTTTCTGATTTTGTTGGCTGCTGGCCGATTGGAAGTGCTGATTCAAGAGAGTCCAAAACCAGAGGATTTTGAGTTAGCGTTCGATCGGTGGGTGGGGCGGATTAACAAGACTTTGGCGAGTTACGAACGGGTGGCGGTTGAGAAGCAAGAGGGGAAAATTGCTGAAGCAGTCAATTCTCTGGTGCGTCAGACGGAATTGACTCGGTGGAGGACATCGGCTCTTGCTTTGATACCGGCTGCGAGTATCCTGTTGGTAGCGTTGGGTGTCGGTGCTTTGATAGGGTGGATGGGTTTACTTTGGTCGCAAGAAGGGTTTGCGCCGGGGAAAGCGGTTCATCTGACTCAGGAGCAGGCGGAGGCTTTGCGGTGGGCGACTAGCGCTGAGGGGAAGTTTGCTCGGAATTTGATGAAGTGGAATTCGGATAGTCTGACTAATTTAGAATGTAAAAAAGATGTCAAGCGTTTGGGGGTGACTCTGGAAGTTGCGGGTAGGCCAGCTACAGAAGGATTTTGTACGATTTGGGTGGAGCCTATGGAGAAGCGTAGGTTTAGGGATAGACGCTAAAAGAGCAAGAAAATAGGCACTAAACGATTTTAAAACTTATAATTTTGCGTTAATCCTCCAAAAAGGAGACAATTTAATTCAGTAGATTTTACACCCGGAGCACAGGGAGTCTCGAAAGCATTTGAACTTGAAATTAATTTGTCAGTCATCCAAGCGGCTCGTGCTGCGCGTAACGTAACTATGCCTGATTTTTTTGCGCGATACGATCCAAGCTCAAGGGTAAGGGGAAGAGTTGAAACTGCTCGAGGAATTCATAAGGATGTCAATCAACGCGCTCGGCACTATCCGCAAGTAGTAAGGCATCGTTTTCTTCCCTTGGGATATGCCTTGTATGTTATCAGAGCAATGCCAAATCATTCTCCAAATTTTTTTGACACAGTTGTATCATGCTGTTTACAGCAAACTCTACCTTCTCATGTCTTCGATGCCTGGGAACGTATTTATCAAATTCGCAATCAGGCTTCGCATACTAAACCATTAAGCCATGAAGACTATAAAAGGGTTTTAAAAGATGCTCTTTCACCAGATGTTTGGCGTACTTTAATGCGAATAAAACAGTTTCTATCCAGTTAAATTACCCTTGAATAATTCAGGGTAAAGGCAAAAGGTTTACCTCTACCAGTATTTTGATGACCCATATAGGTACAGAGGAAAGGGGAAAGGGGACGCTTTTCCTGAGCATATCAGAGAAAGCGATGCTTGTACAGGTAGCGATCGCCCTCCTTTCTTCATCCTAACCCTAACTTCTTTCGCACATCTTCACTACTCACAACTTTACCTGCTTTTTGCTGTTGTTTGGAGCGATCGATAATCTCCAAAAACCGAGGATTGCTACTTAAAGAAACCCTTTCAATATCAGCTATAGCTACTAAAACAGCTACAGGTTTACTTTCAAATGCTGCGATCATCGGTTCTCTTCCCAAACTACGGACATAATCGGCTAATGATGCTGCACAATCAGACGGTTGTTGCTGCAAAGATTTTTTGATTAATATTAGCGAATCTGGATTTGTTGCTAAGGGTAAATTTTCTAAGTCGGCAATTGGCGTTAGTACAGCTACAGAAGTTCCCTTGATGGTAACAAGCAACGGTTCTTTCCCTAAAACTTGAATGTATTTACCCAACGATTCAGTTGCTTGTGCGAGTTCTACTGATTTCATAGTTCAATTTCCTCCTGACCGATCCGAACTTGATTGCGGTTCTTGACTCCAACTGCTTGAATGTAGACTACAGAAACTGTGTTTTCTTCTACATCGTAGTACACCCGTAAATTTCCAATCCGCAATTCCCAGGTCGCTAAACTGTTAGGTTCCATCGGTTTGCGATTTCTTGTCTCAACTAGGGGTTCATATTTTAGTTGTTCGTCTACAGTATCTAATACAGTTCGCTGCTGTCGAGTTGTTAAAAATTTTAGATGCTCAATAGCAGCGTCAGCGTATTCAATTTGATAACTCAATTATCCTCATCTCAATGTTAATAACATATCCAAACATTCGTCTTTCTCCATGCCACCCGACATGAAACATCAGATAGCGATCGCGAGCCACATGAAAGATATCTTTTGCGGACCTAGCTTTACGTCACGATTTCTCTCAGTTCTTACTTATAACTCAGGTACGCTTCTAATCGGATTTCCCAAGCGATCGCGCGCAATTGGCGGCGCTGCCGCCATGCGTAAAATGGGCAAAACCTCTGGATGCTGTCGCAGTAATACGGACGTGATGTTGGTCAGATTGGCTGTCTCAGAAGAGGCAAATTCAACTTGTTGAGTTGTAGCAATGCGAGTGTCGCGGTAGGCGAGGGGAGCGAACTGCATGAACCAATTGTTATAGAAGTCTACCGACAGGGCAATATCGGGTTTCCACAAGTGTGGTTTGTCGGCATTAACTGGCACTGCACCTCCTCTAATCGCGACCCTCGCCTAAATAGCTTAGATTGCTGGAACGTCTCTGTTGTATTATCCACCAAGCGGTTGCTCTTGAAACGGATTTAGTCAACTAAACCCGCGCGAAGGGCTCTGACAGCAGCTTGAGTGCGATCGTCGCAAGACAGCTTATTAAGGATATTACGCACATGAGTTTTCACAGTACCGAGGGAAATGTATAGCTGCTTGCAAATTTCCTCATTACTGCACCCTTCGACAATCAACTCTATAACCTCTTTTTCTCGTTCTGTTAAAGGGTTTGCCATTAACAACTGACCGTACTCTGGCTCAACTCCATTGATTGACACAGTGGAAATGGGGGCTTTGTTAACAGCTTCCTTGAAAGGGTTATTCATGCGAGCCAAAACGATTCTGGCAATTGAAGAATCGATCCAGTTTTCGCCAGCATTTGTCTCAACAACAGCTTCCACTAACTTTTCAAAACTGACATCTTTCATGCAGTAAGAGTCGGCTCCCGCTGCAAAAGCTGCCAGTACGGATTCTTCGTTATCCTGCATCGTCAAAATCAACACTTTCGGTTGGTTATCTACGCTTGGGGCTTTGGAAGTTTGTACGTATTCTTTGAATCTTTTTGTCAATTCAATCCCATCTACCAACCCCGGTAGTCCGATATCAACGATCGCTACATCAGGCCGGGTTTTCTCCAGTAAAGTTATCCCTTGCAGACCGTTAGCTGCCTCTCCGATAAATTCGAGTTCTTCGCAGTCTTCTAAAGCTGCTTTGATTCCAGCCCTTGTCAGGTGGTGGTCTTCAATTAAGGCAACGCTAATTTTATTCATGGTTGGTTTATTCAAAAAAAGGACAATTGTAATTCAGCGGCACGAGTGTGCCCAAAATAGAACGTATGCGCTCTTTTGTATCCAAACAAGATTTTTAGAGCGAGATAGGGAAACGTACAGTAAATGTGCTGCCTTGACCCACCGTTGATGCCACGTCAATACTGCCAGAGTGGGCTTCTACAATCCGGTGAGACAAGTGCAGCCCCAGGCCGCAACCTGCTCTAGCATGGTTTCCGGGGCGGAATCGTTCAAACAGCGAAGCTTGTTCTGAGGCTCTGATACCGGGGCCGGTGTCTTCTACGGTAATATTTACCCACTTGGCATCTGGACGAACAACGATTTTCACACAACCAAAATCGGTGAATTTAATGGCATTTCCGACTAAGTTGGTGATGACTCGGCGGAGTTCGAGGCGATCGCCTTCAATCCTTAGTGGTTGCGGGTCAGAGTCGTCGAAAGTTAGGACAAGTCTTTTATCAATAGCCACAGCCTCCTGTTCCTTAACGACTTCTTTGACCAGTTTTTTGAGGTCAAAGGGAGCGCGCGCCAGAGTTTTGCAACCAGATTCAAATCGGTGAACTTCCAGTAAAGTATTGACTAACGAAAGCAAATTTTGGTTACTGCTGCCGATGGTTGCGATCGCCTCTACCGCTTGAACGGGCAGTTCACCAAATTTCCCTCGTTGGAGTAGGGTCAGCATTCTATCAGCGCCGACTAGGGGAATCCGCAAGTCGTGGGTAAGACGAGCCACAAAATCCTCTCGCGCCTTTGTCACTTCCTGCATCGCATCTATACTATGTTTGAGCCGGAGGAGGCTACGGACGCGAGCCAACAACTCATTTACTTGGATGGGCTTGCAAACGAAATCGTCAGCGCCCAAGTCTAGTCCATCTGCTATGGTTGTTGAGTTGTCAGCCGCAATTAACAGGATGGGGATAAAGGGAAGTTGAGGATTTGAGCGAATTCTGTAAGTCACTTCGTAACCGTCTACTTCTGGCATCATTACATCCAACAGGAGTAAATCTGGGGGCGACTCCTCAACTAAAGCTAAAGCATCAAGTCCGCTAGAACTTGTACTGACGCAGTAGCCTTCTTCGGAGAGGATAGCCTGCATAATAAATAAGTTGTCAGTCGTATCATCAACCGCCAAGATTTTACTGCGTTTATCTCTCATTGCCCTGAATTTCTCTCCCGCCTCCATCCAAAGCTTACGAACGAGTCCATATCTTCTGAGTCAGCCTTTTGGCGGATAAAACTTAAAAACTGTTGATAATCTTGAAGCTGCTTGGATTCTTCCAACTTTCGCTGCTTTCTGATTCGCAACAAGTAGTCTTTGAGACGAGCGTACCGCCATCCAACATGGAACCCCAGATCGTAGATTTGAGGGATTTTCGGATTCGCGGTCGCGTTGAGTAAGGTTTGTGCGACGTTTGGCGAGCCAACGTCTGAAATTGTTCTCCTGCTTTTTTTTCCATCCCTACAACCTTTCCAAAACTCTTGGCTGCTAGTTGAAGTGTGGATGGAAATCTTGTACTCTTGCAGCGTCGTCTCAAGCCAATCTAAGTCTTGTTTTCTGTCGTTTGAGAGCGAATCGTTGGGCTGATACTTGTTCCAAGCGCGGCCTAAAGCATTTAGCGACTTTTGAAAATCTGCCAAAAAACAGTCTAACACTGTTTGATACTTTGCCGGCGGTGAAAGTCGGCTGTGGTTTGAAAGAGTGTGACTTTGTGGCATAACTGTCAACATAAGCCAAACAGGGTTTGAGTTTGCTTTTTTCGGTTTCATCTCTATGTCTCTAACCTATCAACTACCAAGCTCGATCGAATTCTACCTAAAAGCTGATTTCTCATTCACTGTCGCAAAGCTAATAATTTCTCCTTCACTGCCACTCTTTGTCAGAATTGTTAGCTCGACTTTTCTTTTTACAGAATAGTTATGCCGTCCCGTGCGCGATCACCTGTACCAGACCGATCGCCCAAAAGTAATGTTCTCTTGGTTAACACAGCATCTTTGACAAAAACTTAAACTTTGCCTCCCAACAGCCAGCGCAGAAATAATATCAAGCCCTGTCCTCCGCGCGGTCGCGCCGCTCGCCCGAAGTATAGCTAGGGATTAGGAGATCTCTTACTAGGGACTTGGGAAAAAACCAACTATAATCAATGGTTTCAGGAACTTGGAATATCCTAAACGCCTTGTCGTTTGCTGTATGAAAGCGTCCGCTAGAAGTCGCATATTTAATTACTCAGAAGTGCCCGAACGCTTCTGTCTTTGAATGGGTACAACCATCCCTTCAATGCCCGAACTTCTTCTCTCGAATCCGGTTGCACGGATTAGGCAGAATGCGGCGTTGCCCTTGTTTTATCTAATCTACTAAGAGGGATTCTAGCTCTATTAGAATTTTTTGGAGGCGCTTCTGCTTCTTTGCATCGCTCCAAGCTTTGGACTTGTTCGCTTTTGCTAAAACTCCCTTTATTTTTGTTTTCAGATTTTCTTCCGGTACTTCTTCCGAAGTACCTGCCTTTAAATCCGCGATGCGTTCTTTAATTTGAGTTAGAGATAGACATTCAGCGATCGCCGCTTCGAGAAGCGACTTTCTAGCTTGCTCGTCTTTAACTTTGGCGATCGCTCGCGCCTTGGTATACTCGATCTGACCTCGGCGGAGGGCTTCTTGGATGTCTGACGGCAGCTTCAGCAGTCCCAGTCTATTGCTGACGAAAGACTCCCATGACATCCGCCCCAATTCGCTAAAAACCTTGACGACTATTTGCATTTCATGATGAATGATAACGTTATCATTCATCCTCTGTACGTCATTTTGCATCCGGTAGAGCAGCCGCGCCACCTCTTCTAGATCGTATTCAAGGTGATGGGAGAGCAGCTGTAATATCCCCTCGGTTTCTTCGACTGGGTTGAGGTCTTCCCGCTGGAGGTTCTCAACTAATGCAACGCGCAGAGCTTGCTCTTGTGTCAAGTCCCGAATGATAACAGGGACTTCTGTCAATCCCACTTCTTTTGCAGCTCTATACCGCCTTTCGCCTGCTACTAGCTCGTATTTTTCCTCTCCCAAAGGACGGACTAACAGAGGTTGGAGAATTCCATCAGTTTTTACTGAATCCACCAAAGTCTGCATAGCTTGGGAGTCGAAGTATCTGCGAGGTTGAGAGGATGGAAGCTCGATCGACTCAATCGAAAGCTGTTTTTCTGCCGTTGGTTCTGCTACTTCATCATCTCCAAACAAAACGCTCAAATTGGCTTTACCTTTATAGGGCTGGTCATTCTTACTTAACATTGAGTTTCTCCATCTTGGCGGATAGCTGGTCTAATATCTTGACGACGGGATTTTTAGGTTCGTAAACAGCAAGCGGAACTTGTTTTTCGGAAGCATCCGCGAAAGCAGTTATTCGCGGGATGGGAGCGTAAACGGGGCCAAAGGTCGTAAACTGCTCGTTTATGGCTTTGAGAGTCCGCTTGTCCTGAGAGTTGGCAGCAGCATAGCGGGAGGGAACAAAACCAGCTATCTGCAAAGAGCGGTTTCCTTTCTTTCTGATTCTTGCTACTGTTTGCAACAGCAGGTTGGTGCCCTCAAAAGCTTTGTAG
This sequence comes from Microcoleus sp. B5-D4, assembly GCF_036705145.1. Taxonomy (NCBI): domain Bacteria; kingdom Bacillati; phylum Cyanobacteriota; class Cyanophyceae; order Oscillatoriales; family Microcoleaceae; genus Microcoleus; species Microcoleus sp. B5-D4. The sequence continues at coordinate 118,606 of NZ_JAUBTV010000009.1, forward strand.
TGAGTCTCAACGGGGACTAAGACGTGAGTAGCTGCTACCAGGCTGATGTAGCTGAGCAACCCTAAACTGGGAGGGCAATCTATGAGGATGAAATCGTAGTTGTCTTGAATTGGGGCGATCGCATCTCTGAGGCGAACTTCCCGAAAATCCATGTTAACCAGTTGAATTTCCGCCGCGCTGAGGTTGATGTTGGTAGGAGCCAAATCCATACCGTGAATGCCCGTGTGGATGGAAAGAGGTTCCTCGTTGACAATGGCATCAAACACAGTTTTATCCAAATTCTGAGAGTCAACCCCCATGAAGAGCGTTAGAGAACCTTGAGGATCGATATCGATGAGAAGAACCTTGTGGCCTCGTAAGGAGAGGTGGTAGCCGAGATTGAGCGCGATCGTGGTTTTCCCCACACCGCCGGCTTGGTTGAACAGCGAGATTATCTTTGTCATGAATTGCCCTCCGGTAGCGTACCACCATAGTTCCAAAACGGAGTGCAAAAGGAGGTGGCGGTTAAAACTGTAAGCATATTTGCATTTTTGTTGAAGTTTGGGAATGTCTGCACTTTAGGCATGAACCCTCACTATCCCCAGACCGTTTTGTAGAAAAACTATAGTTATACTCTCATATCAAGGTGATGTCTCTGAATGCGCATTAGGAATTTTTTTATTTTTTCCCACTCCCAAAGGCAATTGGCAACAGTAACCATGCCGTTGCTGTGAAAGACAACGGCAATGCGGTCGCGTTCATGAATGCTAGCAGGTGACGCTAAATACTTCTAAGCTCGCTCTTTCATTGACTTGTAGGAATAAGGATAGTTGATTGTTAGTTTGAGCGAGCCAGGAAGTACCTCTGGTTGATTAATAATGCAGTAAATGAGATATCCAGCCCGTTCCACTTCTGCCCAAGCCAGAGGCGAGAACTGGGCTGATTCACAAATGGCGCGTTTAATGAGTCGCGATCTGCTGCGGTTCTCAAACAGAGCTTGCACAAACTGGGTGGGATTGGCTATGGCAGGAGACAGAAGCTTGCAAAATTTTTTAGGATGAACTGTCCGAAGGTAATGGATAGCAGCTTGTCCATTAAATGCTTCAACTAGAGATGGGGAAATTTGCAAGTGCTGAATTAGCAACTCAATATCTTCATCAGTATTGGTTACTGCCCATAAATTATTCTCGAGCCACCCCCAAACTATCTGCTCAGCCTCTTTGTCAGTTGCTACCAAAAAGCGATTTCCTTTGTAGGTAAACCCTGATACGTGGGGCAGTTGGGGGAGAGACCAGTCGGCAAGAGCGCGATCGCTGTCCAGTAGCAATAGGACGGATGCTAGTATGTGCCTCCTGCTGTGCCGCAGCGGATCGGCGACGGGTGCAGGCTGTCGAGAGCTGTATTGATAGTTAAAATGCATGGGAACGCCGTTCTCCTATTAACAGTAAAGTTATTGCTTAAAGCTAAAACCTAAAGGCTGTAAACTCAATCCGCCGTCCCTCCTAATTTCCCACCTCAAAAGTCATCAGCAAAATTAATCTTGCGGACTATAAAAACGCGATCGAGAGGCAAAACTATCGTCCGAGTGGCTGTTGTTTTTTGTAATTCCAGCTAGTTATAGCAATAGGGAAAAGGCATTTGTTCAATGGCTTATTTCCGGACAATACTTTTTGATAAAACAATTACTGGTTCAATGTTCTATGCCTTGAGAACTAAAGTTAGTTATAACTGAAGGCGTACCGAGAGCGACAAGAGCGCATGATAGGTTGGTTGCTAAAAGATCGACGCGCTTTTAGATGGCGGAACACTTATGTTTTTAGACACCATACAGAGATTTTCCCCTGACTATATCTTGAGGCTAAAACAAATAGGGCTGGCTTTTTTTGAGAAGATAGCAACTGACCAAGCAATAGCTGGAGAAACTCAAGATTTTTACCAGGGATTGCTGGCGGGATTGGATGGGGCAGTTAAATTAATAGACGAAGAAAGCGGAGTACAAACGCTTAGCCTTTTAGAAGCTAAAATAGCAACTTTTATCAATGATGAAGAAGATAACTCATCCCAACAAAGTTTAAGTTCAAGTTCAGTAGAAGGTGACTGTAAGCTATCCATTTCTAGGTTGCCTGTTAGATCTATTTCTCAACTTAGACAAATTGGAAGAGAAACCGATTGCGAACCAGATATAGAAGATTGTGTCTGCATCGGCGAGACTCAAGATTTTTATCACGGCTGCCTCGCTGCTATTGATTTTGCTCTGTCCTTAGCAGGTGAGAAATATGCCTATGCTCAAATCAGTCTGGTAAAAACTAATGCCGCCAATTTCATCGAATTAAACAAAGATTGGGAACGCCGAGTTCTTGATCTTAAAGGCTTATCCTCCTCTTTGAGGCAAGATAGGCAACCAAAACAAAATTTGCTTGTCGAGCTGTCCCAAATAGATGGCGACAATCAAGTTGGGACGCTGGACAGTGAAGGAGAGGGTGATGAAGCTGATTCGCGATCAACAAAAACAGGAACTTTAGAAGCTGAACAGGAGCAAGAGTTGAAGAGCGATCGCTCTGATTCTAGCGAACTAATCGTACCTCTTGCTTTAAGCAATCCGGCTATTTTGAAATACCAGAATGAAAGTGAAGAGGGAGTAGGAGAACAGTTTACAGAAGAGGTAGTAAAGCTGCCAGAAGAAGAGCGTTTAGAGCTAGAGAATTTGCTATCTAGGACTTTATTAGATGGCTGCCAACAGTTGAAACTAGGGAAACGCAAAGTTATAGAAGATTGGACAGCATTTTTAGAGGAGGGTGAAACAATCAGGGTGATTTCAGATCGAGACAGCCACATCGTCCTACGGATTACTTTAGAGGGTGAAGTGCAAAGCGCTCTATCTTATGGCGATGCAGAGGTATTGGGTGCAACTGTTAAAGAAAACTCAGAGGATTTGGCTATATTCTCGAATTGGTTAGAGCCGATAATTCCGAACCCGCCAGCAGGCGATTTTATTCCTGATTCAGTACCGCCAGCACAGACAATGGATATTCAGCAGGTAAAAATGGCTGAGTCTATCCTGCCAACGGCTCAAAGAGCTTTTGAGTATTTACTTAATCATGCTCCCGATCGCGTGGAAGAGACTGACGAGTACACTCGCGTTCGGGTAGGAGATTTGTACGATCTTATCGTGGGAGAGTCGGAAGGGGTTTCGGTGTCTTCTCTGACTGTTTCTGTCCGAGGGGAGTTAATCAAGGTTCGCGGAGAAGATGTGGTTTTAGCTCAGGGTATTTCCTCTGAAGATATTGATTTTTGGGCAGTGGTTGCAGAAGAGCTAGATCGGATAGAGGCGAGGAGTAGGGATTATGAGCGATCGGAACCAGATAGTCAAAGTGGTTTAGGGGGCTGAATCCCTGGAAATACCCTTCTTTTGTCACTCTGGGAAAATAAAAATAAGAACCCAATTTTTTACGCTCTTCTATCACTCTAAGCAGAGGAAAATAGGAAATCAGGGGTAAAAGTCTTTTTAGTAATAGGACTAGGAAAGAAATTCATCAAAGAAATCAGCCGAGGAAATCCCAAAGATAATTGCGGAATCGGAAATACCCCTCTTCTGTCACTTTCGGCAGAAAATAATCCGGGATGCTTAGAGCATAAGACTTTTATCAAAAATCTTGATTTCCGCCATTCTGTTAGAAAATAAACGCTCAAATCCCCGCTCTATCTACAGTTAAAAATTTGGCTCTCACTTTTATTTTCCCAGAGTGACAGAAGAGGGATACAGCCTATTGCAGGATTATGAAGTACAGTAACAGCAATTGGTAAACCAGTTTTTAAAATGCTGAGGATTTACCAAATAAGCGTGCAATGCTTATAAGAATATCAACCATTTGGGCAGTACTGGGAGAAAACTGGCGTAAAAAAGATTTTAATTGTGACCACCAGTGTTTAATGGGATTAAAATCAGGAGAGTAGGGGGATTGATAAAGAATACTTGCCCCTACAGATTGAATCAAAGGTTCAATTTCTTTGACTTTATGTGCTGGAACATTTTTGGTTAAACTGGGCTAAAGATGTTTATGCGTTGCATCTGGTGAAGAACCTAACACACTAACAGTCTGTACTAGCATGAAATGAAACATAAAGACATCTCAGGTATAAGCAGTGGGGTTTCTAATCCAAGTTCAGGTAAACCACAACGCTGGCTGTCTATTTCGGTAGGATTGGTGACAGTGATGTTAGTGGTGGGTTCGATCCTGGCGGTGCGACATTTTCAGGTAAGTTCAGCTCCGAGCGAAGTAAAAACGAAAGCACCTGCACCACCATTAACGGTCAGTGCTCTGGGACGGTTGGAGCCATTAGGGGAAATTGTGCAGGTGGCGGCTCCAGCGGGGACGGCTGGGGCACGCTTGGAGAAACTACTGGTTGCAACGGGAGATCGAGTGAGGGAAGGGCAGGTACTGGCGGTTTTGGATCTGCAAGCGAAGTATCAAGCAGCCGTGGAGCAAGCCCAGAGTCGGGTGCGAATTGCGGAGGCTCAGCTAGCCAAAGTGAGGGCGGGTGCGAAGCAGGGAGAAATCCAGGCACAAGCAGCCGTGGTCGAGCAGTTGCGGATTGAGCGGTCCAACCAGATTACGGCGCAGCAGTCCAAAATTGATCGTATCCTTGCCGATTTGCAGGGAGAAGTAACAGCACAACAAGCAACGGTGAAACGGTGGGCCGCAGAGTACCGTAATGCCAATATGGATAGCAATCGGTTTAAGCAGCTTTATACCAGTGGTGCTATTTCGGCATCACAGTACGAAAGTGCTAAGCTGAAAGCGGAAACAGCAAAACAGCAGTGGGCAGAAGCTGAAGCCATGCTCCACAAAATTCATACTTCACGGCGGGCAGAAATTGCAGAAGCGAAGGCAATACTAGAGCGAATTCAAGCAGGACAATCCAAACAGATTAATAGCGCCCAGGCAAACCTTGATAGAATTTCAGAAGTGCGCCCAGTAGATATACAGATTGCTCAGGCGGAGATTGCCGAAGCACAAGCGAATTTACGCCAAGCCCAAGCGGTGTTGGAAACGGCAAATATCCGTGCCCCCCAAGCAGGACAAGTGCTGAAGATCCATACGCGTGCGGGGGAGACTATACGCAGTATGGGTGATATCCTGGGAATTCTGGATTTAGGGCAAACGCAGCAGATGGTTGCGGTGGCTGAGGTTTACGACAGTGATGTGGGGAAGCTTAGAGTAGGTCAGAGAGTGACGGTTCAAGCTCCCTCAGTTCATGAAACGCTGCAAGGAAAGATTACGGAAATTGGACATATAGTACAGCGACGAAATGTGATCAACACAGACCCTACGGCAAATATCGATGCACGTATTGTCGAGGTGCGAGTGCAGCTCGATTCAGAATCAAGTCAGAAGGTGATGAATCTGACTAATTTGCAAGTAGACGTGTCGATACAGCTTGGGCAGGAGGGAGTTCAATGAAGGTCTTCCAGAAACCCAAATCTGCCATGTCAAAAGTGCCATCCGTTGCCCCAAAAACGCTTAACCTTTGGCAACGCTTGCAACGTCGGACTCCTTTGGGGTGGCTGCAATTAAAGCATAAAAAGGGGCAGTTCATTATAGCGATTTCGGGAGTCGCCTTTGCAGATATTTTGATGTTAATGCAATTAGGGTTTCAGGGAGCGCTGTTCCAAAGTTCAGTGCGAGTTCATGAAACCTTGGAAGCAGATATTGTGCTGACCAGCCCGCAGATACGGAATATGTTATATCCCAGCGAATTTTCGCGGCGACGGTTGTATCAGGCGTTAGATGTTCCGGGAGTGGCATCGGTCAATCCGCTCTATATCGTGCTGGCAAATTGGAAGCATCCAACAACGCGCAAACAAGGCATGATGCTACTTTTGGGCGCTGATCCGAGTCGTAAATTCATTACTCGATCGGATATTAATCAAAATCTCGATTTATTGAAAGTCCCCGACACCTTACTCTTTGACCAGAAGACGCGAGGCGACTATAAAGCAGCGCTGACAGATTTTGCTCAAAATAAATCTATGCTTACGGAAATCAAAGGGCAGAAACAACAGATTCGAGGTTTATTTTCGATCGGTTCCTCTTTTGGTGTAGATGGTAGTTTGGTGACGAGTACGGAAACTTTTCTACGACTACATCCTCAACGTGGTGCTGGCAATGTGAGTTTGGGGCTTATCAAAATTACCCCTGGCAGCGACCCAAACCAAATTGCCCAGGCATTGCGACAAAAATTACCGAATGACGTAAATGTGTACACCCTAGAAGAATTTATCGAGTTCGAGAAAAACTACTGGGCGATGAATACCCCTATTGGGTTCATCTTCCGCTTGGGTGTAGCTATGGGCTTTATTGTAGGGGTAATTTTAGTGTATCAAGTGCTGTCCACGGATGTAAATTCGCATCTTCAGGAATATGCAACCTTCCGCGCTATGGGCTATACCCAGCGTTATTTATTGGGCATTGTGTTAGAGGAGGCAATCATCTTAGCGGTGCTGGGATTTATCCCAGGTGTGGCTATTTCTAGTATATTATATCATCTGACCCGACAGGCGACGAGTTTACCGATCTACCTAACAGTTGCCCGTGCGATGGGGATACTGATAACTACAATTTTTATGTGTTTGATTTCCGGTGCGATCGCTACGCGCAAACTTCAATCTGCCGATCCTGCTGATATTTTCTAAGCCTGAACTTCTCATGGAATACGCAATTGATATTCATAACCTCAATCACTACTAAGGGTGTACGATTTTGCTGGTGACACATGATAACCGGATTTTGGATGTGGCAGATCGGATTGTGCGTTTGGAGGATGGGCAATCTCTTTGAGTCTGATTCGCCGCAGCTTACTGTGCCTACCTAAGTGCCTACCTAATATGAAATGAGCTTTGATAGGGAGTATGGCTAATACCACTTCTCCAAAGCTATGCAACAGTAGGCAGGGCTGATAAAATATAATCCAGTTATATCAAGTCCGATCGATTGACCGCGATTCCTGTAGGGATTTCCCTCACCAACCATAATTGCCAAAAATCGACAACCTCAAAAACCAGCTCCTACCTATGTATTATGCGCGATAGATCGGACTTGATATGACCCACAGTCAGGACACGGCTTGGCCTAAGTCCCTACAATTAATCGGGCGAGCGTTACATCTTTGATTGAGGAAGATTGATTATTTTGGGGTAGGGAAACGGCATTGCCGTGTCCTCCGTTACCGTGTCAGTGTTTGGTATTATTTGCCACTATCGCAGATTACTAGAAAATCGTCTGCAATAGGAGCCAACTATTTAATCCTACTATAATACTAGCCACTAACCAAGCTACCGCTTTCAGCCAAAATGGATTCACAAACTCTCCCATTAAGCGCTGGTTCGAGGTAAACATTACCAAGGGAATTACTGCAAAGGGTAATTGCAAACTGAGAATCACTTGACTGAAAACCAGTAAATTAGTTGTACTGCCTTCACCGAACAAGATAATTGAGAGCAAAGCCGGCACAATGGCAACCAGTCGAGTCAGCAAGCGCCGCAACCAAGGCCGCAGACGAAAATTCAAAAACCCTTCCATCACAATCTGTCCTGCTAGAGTTGCAGTCAAGGTTGAATTCTGCCCCGAAGCCAATAAAGCAAAGGCAAAAATTGCACTGGCAGAACCCACGCCCAGCACGGGAGAAAGCAGTTTGTAAGCATCTTGAATTTCAGCTACTTCTTGATAGCCGGAAAAGTGAAATGTGGCAGCAGACAATATCAGAATTGCTGAATTAATAAACAACGCGATTGACAACGCTACTGTGGAATCAATTGTGCCAAATTTAATTGCTTCCCATTTTTTATCAAAAGTTTCTTGCCAAGCCCGAGTTTGTACGATCGACGAATGCAAGTAAAGATTGTGCGGCATCACAGTTGCCCCTAAAATACCAACCGCAATATAAAGCATTCCCTGATTTTGCAAAATCTCTAGCTTCGGAACATAACCGAGTAAAACTCCTCCGGCATCTGGTTTGGCAAAAATTATTTCGGCAATAAAACAACCGCCAATAATTGCAATAATGGTAATTACCAAAGCTTCGATATAACGAAAGCCTTTCCCTTGTAAAAATAACACCATCATCACATCTAGCGCAGTGATGCACACTCCCCAAACTAAGGGAATGCCAAATAGCAATTGCAGTCCGATCGCACTACCAACAAGTTCCGCTAAATCGCAAGCAGAAATAGCAATTTCACAAAGTATCCACAGCAAAAAACTGACTCGCGGACTAAAATAATCTCGACAAGCTTGTGCCAAATCTCGTCCCGTTGCTACTCCCAAACGCACGCACAGTGATTGCAGCAAAATTGCCATCAAATTAGATAGCAAAATCACGCTTAATAGCGCATAGCCAAACTTTGCTCCCCCTGCTAAGTCAGTCGCCCAGTTTCCGGGGTCCATGTAACCGACTGAAACTAAATATCCAGGCCCTGCGTAGGCGAGCATTTTACGCCAGAAACCTTTGCTGTTGGGAACGGGGATGCTGCGGTAGACTTCAGGAAGGCTGGGCTTATTTTCCGAGTCAGTCATTGGTTTTACCGTTCAAAAATTTTCATATTCTTTTCATAATCTCACAAATTCCCCTAAATTTGATCAATAGTATGGGTCAAAATCCGGCGGAGTCACCGTATATATTAAGTTGTGTATATTTTTGAGGTTGAACCGAGGTGCGTGCGATCGACTATGATGAGGTCGATCGCCAAAAATCACTCTTGTCAACGTTCCTGATTTGAGAGGTTTCTAAATTCGCGAGTTCCCTGATAACCTGATAAATCAGCTAACTCCTGCAACGATTTTTGCCCTCGGTAAAACTTACCATTAATTTCCCAAGTGGGAGTCGCTTGAATCTTCGCAGCTTGACAAAGATCGGGCCTCGCATTTTTCCCTTGAGGATTGCACTCGATATAATTGAAAATGCCAGCCGCTTCTTTGCCAAAACTTTCTTTCTGCGCTTGACAATGATCGCAGGTAAAAGAGCCGTACATTTTAGCTCCCACTGTTTTTAAATGCTGTGCTAAAGCAATTTCCGAACTACCAGAAGATGTTGTAGTCTTCATGCTACTCTCCTTAGCTGTACCGAGATTATTCACATCGGCATAAAGAGCCAGAGAGGAAATCAGCACTAACATAGACACCAGAATTCCGATAAAAAATAGTTGCCCAATATCATCCCATTCGCGACCGATTAATGCTAGGACAAACAAGCTAGTTGCAAACAAAGCAGAAGCAATACAGTAAATACAAGCTGCTTTGATATCAACAGTCAGTACATACATCAGGTAGCCGCTGAAAACCGTCATTGCTGTACCGCCAGCAAACAGCAACAGTCCCGTCCAAGAATCTAACTCAGAGCGGAGACTCTTCTGTTCTGCGGGATTGACAAATAGGGGAGCTACCGCAAAAACTATCATGCTCAAATAGCCCAAAAAACCAAACAGAGAAAGAGGCAAACCAAAGACATAGGCATAGGGACTCGAAAGCACGATATCGCAGCCGGCTATGGGACAAGTTACCGCTCCTTGGGATAACTTGACAGCGGTTAAATAGGCAGTAATCGCAGCCCCAATACTTGCAATTCCTGCCATAATCGGACGGGAATAGCGGTGAATCCAAGGCAGAGAACGTTGACGACGCATAATATTTTTTCCTGTGGTGGATATTCGCAAGACTAGAGTTAGTTACCAACCATTTTACACTTTTAGGAAATAAGCTACAACTCCTAAGACTATTAACACTGCTCCGGTTAATCCTTGTTCGTGATGCTCGAAAAAATGCAGCTTTTCTTCTAAAGCATTAACTCCTTTCATTCCCAAATCTACTAGCAAAACCATTCCCAAAACTGTCACCACTAAGTAGACGGCAGAAACTATAAGTATGCCGCTCCAACCAATCGTTCCTGTTGAAAAAAAATAGGCTTCTATTTCGATGCAAGGCGAGAAAAACATTCCTGTTCCTAAAACAGCTAGGATTTTAAATTGCGATTGCTTGGTAGTTAAATTAGCTGTTTCAGCGTGATGGTGGTGTCTGCGAGAACTATCTAACTCTGCCAAAAGATAGAAAGTTCCTAAAACCAATAAAACTAAAGGCGCAATTATTTTAGCGGTCTCTACATAGGTAGCCGCCAACTTGTAACCGAATAAGCCGATGACAATTCCAATTAGGATAATGCTGAGGGTATGAGCAATTCCTGTAATTAATGTTGCCCGCAAAGTTTCGCTGCGAGACCAATTTTCAGTTTTACCAATGGCAATTAAAGGCATCCAGTGGTTAGGAATTAATGCGTGAATAATACTAAGAGCTAGACTTCCCAACAGAATTTTGATGATACTTTCCATTTGCTTTCCTCTACAAATTGCTACAATGAGGGAGGAATTGCCCCCCTCCTGGAGTTTTCAGCCGATTATTTTAAAACTCTAGTCGCATTAAAAATAGCTGCTAAAGCCACCCCAACATCAGCAAAAACTGCCTCCCACATGGTAGCTAACCCAAAAGCACCAAAAGCAATAAATATCGCTTTGACTGACATGGCAAAAATGATATTTTGCCAGACAATATTGTGAGTTTTGCGGGCAATTTTGATGGCTTCAGCCACCTTGGACGGTGCATCTGCCATAATCACAACATCGGCAGTTTCGATCGCCGCATCCGAACCCAAACCCCCCATCGCTATGCCCACATCAGCTCTCGCAAGCACGGGTGCATCATTAATTCCGTCCCCGACAAAGACAATTTTATCGCCTTTTTTAGATTGGGAGATCAGTTTTTCGATCGCCTCTACTTTTCCTTCGGGTAATAACTCAGCTAAGTAGGAATCTAAACCGAGTTTTTTCGCAACACTATCGGCTACAGCTTGATTATCTCCTGTGAGCATCACGATTCGCTCAACACCCAGTTTCTTGAGGTCGCGAATAGCCTGTACTGAGTCTTCCTTAAGCTCGTCAGCAATCAAAATATACCCAGCGTAGCTGTTGTCTACCGCTAAATGCACGACAGTACCTTCAGCATTGCAGACATCGTGAGGGATGTTTTCTCGGTGCAGCAAACGGTCATTTCCCGCCAGCACAATTTGATTATTTACTTTCGCTCGAATGCCGTGTCCCGCTATTTCTGCATAATCTTTCACATCGGATGAATCTATCTTGCGGCCGTAAGCTTCGAGAATAGATTTCGCAACTGGGTGATTTGATTGAGATTCTACTTTAGCCGCTATTTCCATTAATTCTGTTTGGGAAAAAGCATTTGTAGGCACAATTTGCGCTACTTTAAAGACTCCTTTTGTCAGAGTTCCTGTTTTATCCAAAACAACTGTCTTGACTGCTGTCAGGGTATCGAGAAAAGTCGAGCCTTTAACCAAAATACCGCGCTTGGCTGCACCGCCAATTCCCCCAAAGTATCCCAGAGGAATGCTAATCACCAATCCGCAAGGACAGGAAATAACTAATAAGACAAGGGCGCGGTAAATCCATAAAAATCTGTCTGCATTAGTTGCGTCTGAAATGAACAAAGGCGGAATTAAAGCGACTGCTAGCGATGCAAATACCACAAACGGCGTGTAGTAGCTAGCAAATTTGGTGATAAATTTCTCAGTTTCAGCTTTTTTGCTTCTGGCATTTTCTACTAATTCTAGAATTCGGGAGATTGAAGATTCACCGAAAACTTTCGTTACCTCGACGGTGAGAACTCCTGTCTGGTTAATTGTTCCTGCTAAAACTGTTTCTCCAACTTTCACGGTTCGAGGTACTGATTCGCCGGTTAGTGCAGACGTGTCAATCTGAGAATTTCCGTCTATAATTTCACCGTCTAAGGGAATTTTTTCTCCGGGTTTGACGAGGATGATATCGCCGACGGCTACGGTTTCGGGCGACACTTTTTTGATGTCGCCATTTTCCTTGAGGTTGGCGCTGTCTGGGCGAATTTCTAAAAGCGATCGGATCGATTGACGCGATCGCCCAACGGCAAATTCTTGAAAAAGTTCGCCGATTTTGAAAAACAACATCACCCCGACTGCTTCAGGGAGTTTGTGAATAGCTACAGCGCCGAGTGTTGCTATAGTCATTAAAAAATTTTCATCAAAAAATCGACCTCGCAGAATGTTGCGACCCGCACTGGTTAAAACATTCCATCCGCTTAAAAGATAGGCTGGGATGAAAACCAGATATTCACCTATAGAATAGGGCGTGTTGTGCAGTTTTTCTTCAAAAATTAAACCGCCAACAAATAGTACAACAACCGATATCACAGGAATCAATTCTTGATTCAGGTTGAAGTCTCCATGACCGCGGTCGTGGCTGTGGTCATGGTTATGATTCTCATGACTGAGATCGGGGCGATCGTCGTGACTACAGCAGCCAGAATCCGATGCTTTTGTCTTTTTCATGATGCCTCCTAGATGAAAAAATAAAATTAACTTATGAACACATATTCATACTATATCTCCAAAGCTAACAATTGGGTAAATTATTGAGTTAAAAGTTTGGCTGCTAGTTAACTTAAGAATAAGAATTATTATCGTTTTGTTCAGGTTAAGTAAAAATTATTGACTCATATTATTTGCTTGCCTGCGTCCCATCCCATTACTTGGTTTACCATTGCTGCGTTTTTGACGCTTTGACTATCCACGATGGCTTCAGCCGGACTCACTGTTCGGTTGTGGCTAACCCAGGCTCTAAGTCGGTCATGTAGCCTCAGCAAAGTTCCGTCTTTACGCCAGGTGCAGAAGTAGCGATACACGCTCTGCCAAGGTGGGAAATTTCCAAATAAGTCACGCTAAGTACAGCCTTGGGTTAACGGGTAAAAGATCGCATTCAGGACATTCTAAACCTCAACCTTGCGAGGAAGATCCCTAAATTCTGCAGAGGGAATTAAAGGTTAAATCAACTCCCCTTGTTGCAGGGTAAAGTTGCTGGAGTACACTTTACCCATAGCTATCTTCGGTACTGTTTCTATGTCTCCGCGATGAGAAAACTAAAACGAAGCGAGAAACGTTCAAATCGTTGCTGCAAAACCTGTTAAGCGATATTACTACAGCCGTTGTTGCTTCGTTCTGTCGAGTTGTGCATCTCGAATAATACTGATTCCACCCCAAACGACTAGGCTTGCGATTCCAAATCCAACAATTAAATCGGGGAACCGAGAATGAAATAGAGTGACTAGCAAACCTGCGCCAATCACACTGAAATTTGCAATTACATCATTCTGGGTAAATATCCAACTTGCCCGCATATGTACCTCACCCTTACGATGCTTTGAGAGAAGGTACAAACCATAACTGTTAGCAATCAGCGCCAAGAAAGCAATTCCCATCATCCAGCCTGATTCGGGTGAACTCTCCCCCCAAACAAATCGTCGAATCACATCGACGACAACCATCACGGCCAACGTGATCTGAAAAATACCACTTAGAGTCGCTGCACGATTCTTGTGATGCGCCGATTTGCCAACTGCATAAAGCGACATCGTGTAAACCGAAGCATCTGCAAACATATCTAATGAGTCTGCAACTAAGGCAGTTGAATGCGCTAAAACTCCTGCCACAATTCCGACGACAAACATTGTGCCATTGATAAGTAACAGAATTCGCAGCGTTTTACGCTCGGCTGCGTTCTTAGCTTCCATGTGACATTCACACTCTGACATTGTGCCTCCTGATTAGCTTGTTGTTATTCGTTCTTTGAGCAGTTGTAGCGGGTACATTCATAAACTCCTTTTGCTACATCAGCCATTAACTCTTCAACCATTTCCAAAATCTCAGCAACTCGTGCATCGGCGAGTTGATAGCTCGTGTACCGTCCTTGCTGTACGGTGTTTACCAGACCGCAATCACGGAGACAGCCCAAGTGGTTTGAGGTGTTAGATTGCGATAGCCCGGTTGCTTCAACAATTTCACTCACGGTCATTGGACGCGATCGCAGCACGTCCAAAATCGCCAATCGGGATGGATCAGAAAACCCACGAAAGAGTTTTGCTTTCAAGCGAGTGGACTGGGATTGAGCAGAGAAGATCATATGCTTAGCTTCAATACAAAGCTCTTTCATATCATCATATCAGCAAATAATGATATGTAAACACCTGAAAGCTTATTTCTACCCTTACGTGAGCAGCGTCGCCATTCCCACATCTGCTATTTCCCCAGCCGGAGCATCGTTTATCAAAGCCGAAACCGAAATTAAACAAGCCGAAGTAGACCTCCCGATGCGGGAATTGCGGGAATCTCAAGGCAGAGTAGCAGAAGCCAAAGCTCAACTTACCAGAGCTCAGAGCCGCCGGGAAGTCCTAGAAGCCGAGAACCAAGTCAAACGCGGCAAAACTGCCGTCGAAGTCGCTCAGTCGCGCATTCGCTTGGCTGACGCAGCCTATCAAGCGCGGCTGCAACAATTAGGAACTGTTGCCAACGATCGAGGACTCGTTACCGTAGTTGCTCCGATTTCGGGGACGGTAGCCGATCGCTTCATCACCCCAGGAGAGTCAGTAAACGCTGAAAAACCGTTGATGAGTCTGTTAAATGACAGCCGCGTTTTTGCCACAGCCAACATTTACGAAAAAGACCTGAATCAAGTAAAACAGGGTCAGGAAGTCAGGGTATCGGAAAGTGACAAAAGAGGGTTATTCTCAAAATACTGGGAATAATATTATTTTTTAGGAAAATTGCTGCCTGAGAGGGAGGCATTTAGACTAGAAGTTAAGGGAAAATTTTAGAAAAAGGGTTAGAGTCATGAGCTTCCTGCATAAAGTTATTACTCCCCTAGGAATCGCCGCCGTCTTATGTGGACTGCCTACTCCTGTTGTCTTAGCTCAATATGAGTTCCCTTCCCTAGCGCAGGGAGAGGCAGCAGACTTCTTAAACCAGGGTCTACAAAAAGCAAAGCAAGGAGACAACTCTGGAGCGATTGTAGACTATACTAAAGCGATTCAATCTAACCCCAGCTCCTTTGAAGCCTACCTGAATCGCGGTCTTGCTTATCATGACCTGGGAAGCTTCAACAAGGCACTCGCTGACTTTGAACAAGCCTTACGCATCAATCCAAACAACGCGATCGCCCTCTACAACCGAGGAGATGCCCACATGGATGTCGGAAATTTTCCAGACGCGCTGGAGGACTTAAATCAAGCAATTCGGCTCAATCCCAATTATGCGGAAGCCTACAATCAGCGATCAGTTGTCTACGTCAACATGGGTGAGTCCAAAAAATCCCTAGCAGACTTGAATCAAGCGATTTGGCTCAATCCCAATTATGCCGATGCTTATTACAACCGGGGAAAAACTCGTACTGCATTAGGTGATCCAAGGGGAGCGATCGCCGATTACAACCAGGCTTTGCGCCGAAATCCCAATTTAGCTGAAGCTTACGGCAATCGGGGACTTCTCTATTACCAAATGGGAAACAGGCAAGTTGCCTTAGCCGACTTGCAGCAGGCTGCTCGACTGTTTATGAAGCAGGGAGACTCTGATAGCTACCGACAAACTCAAGTCTACATCCAACAGGTTCAGCAGACATCCAAGCCCTAATAGCTTGCTCAATGCTCTTTGATAAAAAGAAAGCTGCCAGTCTAATCTTCCTCTTCGCCGATTTGAGGTGTTGAGGCTGGAACTAATAAATCCTACGGAGGAACTGTTGAGATAATCCGCTAACGAATCAGTGATTGATGATAGGAGAAGAACATGACCAAAAATAGCTATCACTCAACATCCGTTGCTCGCCCTAAGCCTTGCTCAGTCCATGAGGATAGCTCCTCTAACGGTTCTAAGTGAGTGACGGTGTGAGTCCCTGGTAGTGCTTTGGCGATCGCTAACTCAATTTCCTCACACAAAGCATGACCATGTTGCACCGTCCATGCTCCCGGCACCAGAACGTGGAAAGACACAAATTGATGTGACGCAGCTTTCAGGGGGCGACAAGCGCCCCTGAACCTTTGCGGGCGTTTGTTTTCGCGCGAGCGCAGAGCTCAAAAAAATTTGTGCTTATTGACAAAAAGACCTCGGTCTGGGAAAAAGTACCCAGTTGTGATAAAAAAGGAGGGTCTCGCTAATACCACAAGACCCCAATCAATAAAATGTTACCTTCATTCTATCACGAGCTACTGGAAAGATACCTAAGCCCAACACAATTAGTTACTCTTAAAATGTTGGTATGGTTGTTACAGACTCAAAAAGAAGTCAGAATAGAACGATTAGCAGCCACCCTGCAATTGCCGATCTTACAAAGTAGTCGCCGCCGTCATATACAACGATTTTTACAGATTAAAGCACTTAGCATACTTGTGCTGTGGTTTCCAATTGTCAAAGAGGTAATAGCCCGTCATCTAAAAGTCGGGAGTCAATTAGTCATTGCATTGGATAGAACTCAATGGAAAAAATATAATGTCTTAATGGTAAGTGTGATCGTTCAAAAAAGGGCGTTTCCTATATTCTGGACACTGTTAGACAAAAATGGGGCTTCTAATTTGGTCGAACAGCAACAAGTGTTACGTCCAGTTATTCGACTGTTAAAAAGATATAAATTAGTAATTGTCGGCGACCGGGAATTTCATAGCATAGAGTTGGCGCAATGGTTACACTGTCAGCATCTGAGTTTTGTTCTCCGTCAAAAATGCAGTACAACTTTCCGAGAAAAAAGACAACCTTTTCAATCGCTAGATAGCATTCCGGTTCAAGCAGGAATTCATCTATTCTATCCGAGAGTCGGATTTACTCAAAAGAAAGGGTTTTCTCGGTTTAACCTAGTACAGCTCGGCGTAAGTATACAGACTATATTTGTGGTAGAATAACATATAGCGTTTCTCAGAAAGATGAGGTAAGCCGAGGTATGCTGCAAAGGTGGCAGGAGCGAGATATTTAGGTAAAGATTAGTCCGCAAACCAAGCGTGACCCAGGCTAGAGTTAGTTGAGACCTGTTTCGGTCGGCGATGGAGGAGTAATATATGGCCTTATTAATGCCTAAAATATTAAATTTAAGCGATGGCGAGCGTCATGAACTTCAGAAGTTGATCGACAAACACAAAACGCCGCAACAAATCGTGCTACGAGCCAAAATCATTATCATGGCATCTGATGGTCAAAACCATCGTGAAATAAGCCGAAGCCTAGAGATTAATCGGCAGATGGCTCGTTTATGGCGAAACCGATGGTTGGAGAGCGAGGGAAAAGAGTTATCGATTTTACAAAGATTACAAGATCGAGAGCGTGTTGGCGCACCGGCAAAATTTAGCATGGAACAAGTAACAGAGTTATTTGCAATGGCCTGTTGCTCACCGTCAGATTATGGACGACCAATAAGTCACTGGACTGCCAGAGAACTGGCGGCCCAAATAATGAAACAAGGCATTATTGAAACTATATCCGTCCGCCATGTTGGTAGATTATTAAAAGAAGCAGAACTGCAACCACACGCCGGACGCTACTGGTTAACCCCCCCCTGTGGATGAAGAATTTGATGCAAAAGTCAAAGCTATTAGCGAGTTATATCTGACTGCGATTGAACGCGCTCAACAAGGAGAACACACAATATCGATTGATGAAATGACAGGGATTCAAGCTATTGAACGTCTGGAAAAAGACTTGCCAATGAGACCCGGTAAAGTTGTCAGAAGAGAGTTTGAATATATTCGTCATGGTACGCAGAGCTTGATAGCAAATTTCAACATTGCCAATGGTAAGATTATTAAACCAACTTGTGGAGATTCGAGAACAGAGTCCGATTTTTTACTGAATATTCGTCACCTCATTGAAACTGATCCGGCTGCCCAAAAATGGCATCTAATTATGGATTGTCTGAATACTCACCAATCTGAATCACTGGTGCGTTTGGTTGCCGAAAAAGAAGGCTTAGATATCGACCTCGGTATTAAGGGAAAAAGTGGCATACTTCAATCCATGAAATCCCGCGCTGTTTTTTTAAGTGACCCAACACATCAAATTGTTTTCCATTACACACCCAAACATTCTTCGTGGCTTAATCAAATAGAGATTTGGTTCAGCATTTTGGTGCGGAAATTACTAAAAAGAGCAAGTTTCACCAGTCAGTACGATCTGAAAAATCGCATCCTCAATTTTATTAACTACTTTAATCAAACAATGGCCAAACCTTTTAAGTGGACATATAAGGGTAAAGTCTTGGCTGTTTAATAGTCTGTGTATTTACGCCGAGCTGTACTAGTTCTCCAATTTTTAGTAGCTGCTGTTCTAGGGATGCTGTTTCAAATTTTGTCATAGCAGTTCTAGGTAAGTTTGACCCCTATCATTATAGCGGTTGCCACTTTCAGTTTTTTGTGCTGGTTATACTCACCAAATTTTTTATGATAAAATATTCTCTATTGTCAATAATTGTAGTTGGTAAAAAAGCAGCAGTAACTCAAAATTGAGTTACTGCTGCTGTCGGATATTCTCTTCCTTATCCCGGCGAAAAATCCTCGATGGAATCTACACGCACTGGGAAAATAAGAATTATTTATCGCAATTAGCTTGAGGGCAGTCAGGAGTAGGAGTAGTGCAGGGGCCGGCGGCAAAGACAACAGCGGCTGTACCTGCTGTCAGGAGAACTGCCGTCAAAGCTGCGAGAGTGAATCGTTTAGTCTGAGTTGCTTTAATCATTAATTTTTACCTAAGAATCTAGGATCGAAAAGTTTCTTATGGAAACTATAAATAACATAAACCCTCAAGTAGGCTTGAGAGTCAAGAGAGCAAATGTTAAGAATTGTAAAATAATTAATTCCTGATGCCACGCTCCGAATACCTGTATGAAAGTCTGAATATTTCATCCTGATTTCATTTTTGCGTGTCAACCTAAATTGAATGGCGATTTGAACGCAGAATAGCCAAGGGTTCAAGGGGAACTACAGCAGCCGGAAGCTTGGAGTAAAATATGCTTAATTCTATTGTCAAAGGGTCGATCGCTCAACGGTGGCTAGTTGTCATCGCCTCCATCCTGATTACAATTTGGGGATTGCGAGTTTTGGCACAAATGCCGCTCGATGTTTTTCCCAGCTTTGCTCCCCCCCAAGTCGAAATTCAAACCGAAGCACCAGGACTTGCTCCTGAAGAAGTCGAATCTCTAGTCACTCGACCCATAGAAAGTGCGATTAACGGCACTCCCGGAGTAGAAACGGTACGCTCATCTTCTGCTGTAGGTATTTCCGTCGTCAAAGTCATCTTTGGTTGGGATACCGAAATTTACCGCGCCCGCCAGTTAGTAACTGAACGGTTGCAGCAAGCGCAAAACCAACTTCCTCAAGGCGTAGAAACCCCGCAAATCTCCCCCGTCAGCTCTCCACTGGGAGCCACCATTAAATATGCTTTTACTACAGATACGACACCTTTAATGGAAGTGCGGCGAATTGTGGACTGGCAAGTAAAAAACCGCTTTCTAGCAGTCCCAGGCGTTACTCAAATTGTGATATTTGGAGGTGAAGAACGCCAGTATCAAGTTTTAGTAGAACCTAACAAACTGAAAGAATTTAATGTTTCTTTGCAGCAAGTTACAGAAGCAGTTAAAAAAGCAAATGTCAATGCTCCGGGCGGATTTTTAATTAGCCCAGACCAAAAATTATTAATTCGGGGCGTGGGGCGAATTGAGTCAATCGAAGATTTGAAACAATCTGCGATCGCAGCCCGAAAGGGCACGCCAGTGCTGCTGAGCCAAGTAGCTAACGTGAAAATCGGTGCAGCACTCCAACGCGGGGACAGCATCTTAAATGGCAAGAAAGCGATTATAGTGATAGTCAACAAACAGCCTGCTGCTGATACCCCAACAGTAACGAAGGCGGTTGAGGCGGCGATGGAGGAAATTAAACCGAGTCTGCCTAAAGATGTCAAAGCTACTGTCACTTTTCGGCAGGAAAATTTTATTGAAGCTTCGATTGAAAACGTTAGAGATGCTCTCCGGGATGGCATTATCATTGTCTCGATCGTACTAATTTTATTTTTAATGAACTGGCGCACAGTTATCATCAGTCTCAGCGCCCTCCCAGTAGACCTCTTGCCAAAAAAATCTATGTTACAATTAAAGATTTTGAATTTTAGACCTGAGAGCTAACTCATAATTGTAAAGTGCTGATATAACCTCCAATCTGCTCCACTTAAGCCAAACCCTTAATTATAGCATAAAATTATTTTGCAAGAGGTCTATTATCAGGCTCGTTTTCAGATTGAGTTTATTCAGGGATGCCAAACAATTTACGGGTTTAGCCAATTGTCAATCTTGTAATAGTCAACGACTTGATTTTCATTTTAATGCCAGTCTGAGCGCCTTAAATTTGGCCAAATATTCAGCCTATAGTCATCACTCTTCTCCCGATTCATTCGTGTTTTCAATGGCCTCTTATAAACGCAGGCAATTCAACAGACATCTACTTTTAACCTTTATTAACAAGTTAGATTTAGACCCTAACCTTCCCTCAGTCCTATATTATGGTACTATGGCTGATTAAAAACTGTCCGAACTATTGCTTCACTTATTTAAGGGATATTTTCCAACATGAGTTTGACTGAAAAGCTTCAATCTGTATTTGTCATCATTGCCATCTTAATTGGGCTGGTGCTGGGACAAATCAGATGGGTTGAGGAAAATGCTCTATCTCTGATTGTTCCATCCTTGATGGTCATGCTTTATGGGGTATTTCTAAATATTCCACTTAATCGTTTAGGTCAAGCATTTCAAAACTACAAAATGACCGGATTAGTTTTGGGAATAAACTTTCTTTGGACACCCGTTTTTGTTTGGGGATTGGGGGCTATTTTCCTACGGGACTCTCCCGATCTTTGGGTTGGGCTAATTATGCTGATGGTCACACCTTGTACTGACTGGTATCTCATTTTTACAGGGATTGCCAAAGGAAATGTTGCTTTAGCTACAGCCTTCCTTCCTTGGAATATGATCTTGCAAGTGGTTCTCCTACCTGTCTATCTGTTAGTTTTTGTTGGAAAATTGGTGCAGATTGATACAGCAATTTTTCTCGAAAGCATTGTACTGGTTTTAGTTGTTCCTATGCTTTTAGCGTTTATCGCTAAGTGGTTAATACCAAAGGTAAACGGGTTTTGGCGTGAAATTCCACTGAAAATAGCAGCAGGGCAAACGCTATTTCTGTGCTTGGCAATTACAGCGGTGTTTGCCTCCCAAGGGCAAACCCTAATTCAGCGTCCAGATGTGCTGCTAAAAATGTTACCACCTATCCTTATTTTTTATGGAATTACCTTTTTGCTGACTCAAGTAATCTCACGATTCGGCAACTTTAGTTATGAGGACTTTGCTTGCTTTAGTTGTACAACCCTTGCACGCAATTCACCCCTTGCATTAGCGATCGCTACATCTGTTTTTCCTAATCGTCCTTTGATTACCCTTGTTTTGGCTATTGAACCACTTATCGAACTCCCTATTATGGTCTTAGTTTCCCAATTATTACTTTTTATGCGTCGTAGATGGGCAAATTTTCAGACAGAGAAATAGTCTAATAGCGTTACAATTTCCTTACCTAAATTAGAAGAATTGCATTGATTATGTCGTTATTATTTTTTGAACTGCTTGCTTAACATTAGCGATCACTTTCTCGATCTGATTTGTGTCGGTCATCAACAATTCTAATTTCAATCACTTCAAAATTGGTTCGGCTGTTTTCCCCTCAACCAGGGTCGTTCCTTGCTGCCAGTTGATGACCGCATTGATCAGCAATATGTTGATAGACAGGGTTGCTTTAAGTTGAGTATCTGCCTGAAGTTTGTTCTCTGTTGTTTGGGATTGGCTCAATTCTTGAGCTGTCAGAAAACTGGAGCCAAACCAAAACACGATCGCCACAAACGGCAATGGCAACCAAAACTCTGCGCCTGATGCTTTTACCCAACCTTTAGTAACCTGCCACATACTACAGCTATCTGTTTTAAACGCTTAGTCCGCAATCTATAGCACTCCTTGCAGGAGTCGTAAATTTTTTACCCCACCCTAACCCTCCCCGAACCCGCTCGCTCGGGAGTAAGAAATTCACAAATGATTTAGCATTGTTATATTAATCTTACTTTAGAGAGTCAACTAAGGTTTCAACTCGTACTTTAATCTCCTCCCGAACGCGGTGAAAAGTTTCGATGGGTTGTCCGTCAGGGTCGTCGAGTTGCCAATCTTCAAACACTTCTCGCAATACCCACGCTTCGGGTAAATTCACGCCGCAGCCACACAGAGAAATTACTGCATCGTAGTCTTCGGCATTGAATTCGTTTAATGGGTTAGATGTTTGATCGGTGATGTCAATGCCGATTTCTGACATGACTTGAATTGCTGTCGGATGAACTCTGCTGGATTCTAACCCGGAACTGGTGACTCCAATCTTCCCGGCTCCGATGGTTTTAGCGAATCCTTCTGCTATTTGCGATCGGCAGGAGTTTCTTTTGCAAACAAACATTACTTTTTTCATGGTTTTTGTTGGTTGTTAGTTGTTAGTTGTTGGTTATGGGTTGTTGTCGGGGTTCCGGCGGTTTCTAAGCGCCCGGTAATTCAAGGGCTCGATTTGCTAGTGCGATCGCCTCTTTGGCTGCTTGTTCTTTGCGTTCGCTGTAGCGATCGGTCAAATAGTCCGTTTGCTCGCGCAACAGCAAGGTAAACTTGTACAGTTCCTCCATTACGTCGATCGCGCGATCGCGATAAGGCGAATCCTTCATCGT